>JARYMC010000010.1 GCA_029907305.1 Candidatus Thermoplasmatota archaeon | reverse complement strand
TTTTCTTTATTGTATTGTTTGCAACCCATCCAGATATGATATTGAAGTTGTTCTACATTTATTTTCCGGACAACGCCCTATTTCTCGATAGCTTTAAATATAAAAAAAGCCGTATTTATTAATTAGAATGAAGCTTATACATAAAATAACATTAGTTTCAATAATATTTATAATTCTAGTTTCCTCAGTTTATATAGTTTTCTTCACAGAAACAAAACAGACAGCAAACAACAATATAAATAGCAATAACAATCAAAACAATACCAATGGAAATAACAACAATAACACTGATAACAACAATGATAACCAAGATTTCACACACATAGTTTTGGTAGAAGAAGCCACTGCAACATGGTGCAATAACTGCCCTATAGTAGCAGATGTTCTACACAAAAAATTTAACAGCACAGGAAAAACCGATTTTTATTACATTAGCATGGTAGAAGACAAAAACACAAAGGCACACACTAGGCTCTACAACGACTACAACATACTAGGATTCCCAACAGTTTTCATAGACGGTGGATACAGAGTAATAATGGGGTCAAAAGATTTTGAGAAAAATTTCAATGAAAAATTAAATGAGGCAAAAAATAGACAAACACCAAAAATACTAATAAACCTAAAAGCTAAATGGAACGAAACCGGAAAAGAGCTAACAACCACAGTAACAATAGAAAACAAAGAAACAACAACATACAGGGGACGCACAAGAGTATATATAACAGAAATAAACAGTCCTTGGTCAGATTGGAACGGTAACCCATATCATTTCTCATTCCTAGACTATGCTGTAGATGAAAACATAGAAATTGAGAGCGGCAAAAACAAGACAATAACAAAAATATGGAGTGCAAGCCAAAATGTTTACCCGGAAAATCTATTGATCGTAGCAACAGTTTTCAATCAAAAATCAACAAAAGAATACTCTGACCCACCAGAAAAAAAACATGAATTCAACGCATACTATACTGATGCTACAACAGCTACAAGAGTAGCAGAAGGATCACTACCACCAGTCATAGGTATTAGCTCACCAAGAAAAGGGGAATTATACATACTGGGAAAAGAAATAGGTAAAACACTAAAGGGAAAAACTCTAATCATAGGAAAAACAACAATAAAAACCAACTATCAAGCAGAAGCAGGTGTAGAAAAAGTAGAGTTCATAATCAAAGGCGGGTTCAGACAAATCAGAGAAACGATCATGGAAGAACCATATGAATTCAAATGGAGTACATTCGCATTTGGTAGATACACTGTAGAAGTAAAACTATATGATAAAGAAGGAAAAACATCAACGTCTAACATAGACGTAGTGGCATTTATACTATAGAAACCATTTAAAAAAAGATTATAATAACAACATAAAATTTAGAGTAAGGTAAGGAGGCAAAACAATTAATTTTCTACTAATCTATCCACAATCGAGTTATTCATATGTTGATACAGGCAAAAAAGACAATACATTCAGAGGACTTGCCCCGCCACTGGGTTTATTATACATAGCAAGAGTACTAGAAGAAGATGGAGACAAGGTTACATTATTTGATTTTTCAGCTGAAAACTTCGAAGAACAAAAAATAATCAAAGCAATGAAAAAAACCGATATAGTTGGAATAACAGTACTAAGTTTTTCGCTAGAAAATGTAACAAAAATAATCAAAACAATAAGAAAAACAAAACCAAGGATCAAAGTCATAATAGGAGGACCACATTGTACACTTTTCCCAGAAAAAGCATTAGAAGAAACACAAGCAGATATAAGTATACAAGGTGATGGAGAATTAGTAATCAACGATATCAAAAAAGCAATCAGAGAGGAGAATAATTTTTCAGATATACCAGGAATATACTACAGAGAAAAAAACCAGATGAAAAAAGGAGGACCACTAAAGTTAGTAGAAAACTTAGATGAAATACATTTTCCAGCGCGACATCTGGCAAACAAATACAACTATGGTAACCAGTACAACCCGAAAATAAAAAACGGGGAATTCACCTCACTAATAACCAGCAGGGGATGCCCCTACAGATGTCGATTTTGCTCAAGAAACTCAGTTAGCATGAAAAAATATAGGACAAGATCAACAAAAAATATAATAGAAGAACTAAAAGAGATAAAAGAAGAAAAATACAGATATGTAGCAATAATGGATGACAGTTTTTTATCAAATAAAAAACAGGTGCATGAATTATTCGATGAAATAATCAAACAAAAACTAGACCTAAAATTTATAATCACAGCAGCACGCGTAGACGCAGCAGACGAAATGTTATTCAAAAAAATGAAGAAAGCAGGAGTAACCCATATACAGTATGGTTTGGAATCAGGCAACCAAAATGTACTTGATTTCTATAATAAAAAAATAACAGTAGATAGAATCCAAAAAGCTGTAAACCTAAGCCATAAACTTGGTTTCTTCAACATGGGCTCATTCATACTTGGAGCGCCATTTGAAACTAGACAACATTTCGAAAAAACAATAAAATTTGCAAAAAAACTACCATTGGATTCAGTTTCATTTGTAACATTAAAATATATGGCTGGATCGGAGCTATGGTATAACGCAGTAAAAGAAGGAAAAATAACTGAAAACAACTATCTAGTCCAAGCAGATTCAAAAAAAGGATTAGGTACGCTAACAGAAGAAGAAATTCTCAGATACTGCAAAAGAGCACGCTCAGAATACTATAGGAGACCAACATTCATTCTGAAATTACTAAAAAAATCATTAAAAAACGATGACATGGGATTCATACAATCCTATTTATCATTATTTTTTTCAGACATAAGAGACGGGTTAAAATTCCTTGGTATAACACCTACCGGAAAAACAATTTAGTTCTATAATATTAGATAAAGTATAAGAAAAATAAGCGCTGATTTAGCAACCAAGATACTCTTATTCTTTTTACCCTGATCATACCCATAATCATCCAACCTGTAAAAAAGAAGCCAACCATATTGAGACAAAAAAGCAAAAACAGCCATACAAAGCACCTGAACCCATATCATATAATCGAGATAGAGCGTACCAGCCTGAACATAAAAACTACCGATAACTAAAAACATAGCACCAAAAGCCATCTGGGACTCATGATGCAACAACCCCTCAGCGTACATACTAACTACAGCACCAATAATAGAAAACACAAAAACTGGCCAACCACGCTGCCATGTAAGATAAACAGCTATCAGGAGTAAAACAACAAGAGAAAAAACAAACAATATCTTCAAAGTTTTCTTAGAAAACGTTATCCTCTCATCTATCTTCATATGATAAATATCATGTATTGTATGAGCAAAAATCCATTGAGCAAAAAAACCACCGAGAACAACCAAAACAACTCCCTCAAGGTATAAACTTTGGACAACACCGAGATCAAGTGCAACGAAAGAACCCAAAAGCGGGAAACATACACCAGTAAAAATTGAAGTCAAAATAGTAAAAGGTGCCAACATACCCTTTTTCTCAAATCCTATCATCAACCACCCCAAAACAAAATTAACCCTTAATAAAACCCATGCTATCAGCTGAAAAACTTAGCATCCTTTTATTCATACTGGCACTAATATTCCTCTCCATAATCAAGAAAAATGGATATAAACCCAAGTTTAAACCATTCAAAACCCTACGCATAGCATGACCAGTTGAATAAAAATCAGTATACAGTTTTCTGACACCAGCAAGCAACTCTTCGTGTGTCATATTTTTTGGTTTGAAAACAACATCTCTCATATTATATTTAGACCAGTCTCTAGTAAGAATACGTCCTTCCTTCTCATAACATTCAAAAAGAGGTGTACCGGGGAAAGGTGTTAAGACAAGGAAATCAACGATATCGATTTTTAGATCCTTAATGAATTTTAGAGTGCTATCAAAAACATCTTTTGTATCAGTATCAAAACCAAAAACAAAACAACCAATAGCAACCATGCCGTTGTCATGAATGTTTTTAACAGCTTGTTTATAGTTTTTGACTTTATTTGTTCTTTTACCGACTTCATCAAGTGTTTTCTGAGAAACAGATTCAAAACCAATAAGCCAAGACACACAACCTGCTTCCTTAGAAAGTCTAACCAGTTCTTTGTCATTTGCTAATACATCGACGTTGCCATTGCAAGAGAATTTTTTATGCAAACCACTTATTTTAGTGAACAAAGATTTCGTGTAATCAGGATCTATAGTGAGAGAGTTATCATAAAAAGTGAAAAACTTCTGGGGCATATTTTTTATCTCTAACATAACATCATCAACCGGTCTCTTATAAAACTGTGAACTACCAGTGATATTACCCTCGCGGCAAAAAGCACACTTATATGGGCAGCCTCTTGTTGCCTCAACTGCACCAGATAAAACAAAACCTGGAAGTTTAATATCTGTTGGTGGAAGTCTGATAGTATCATCATATTTAACAGGTTGATAAAAAGGTTTCAGCTCACCTCTGCTAAAATCCTCCAAAAGTTTCAGCCAGCTAAGCTCACCATAACCAAGTAGAACGCTATCAGCATGCTTCTTCGCCTCATCAGGTAACGCAGATGCGTGCATACCACTGAGCACAACAGTAACACCTTTTTGTCTAAAACTATCAGCTATCTCATATGCTCTAAAAGCGTTAGAGGTCGTGTAGTTAATATGAACAATATCATACGGGTTATCAAAATCAATTTTATTATAACGTTCATTGACAACCTCAACATTATATTTTTTAGGTGTAATAGCCTCAAAATGACGGGCATATAAAGTTGGGAGAACAGAAAACATAGTAAGCAGTTTTTTATCAAAAAAACCGTATCCGGTTTTACCCATTGATACATTCTCAACAATAAGGATATTCATTGTAAAAGCTCTAATATACGATACACATATTAAGTTAATCCAAAAGAAGAATTGATAAAATATGAACCAGTTCTACAACCCCTTGTTCCTCATGAAAATACTAAAAAGTTATATATTTGGTATAAATAGACTCGATAAACTAGATGAAAAAGCATTAAAAAAATACCGGGACAAGTGCCTCAAAAGTATAGTCAAATACGCATACACAGTACCATTATATCATGATAAATACAAAAAACATGGTATTCATCCAAGTGATATCAAAAAAATAGAGGACATCAAAAAACTGCCAATAATCTCCAAAAATGATATCAAAAATTACTACCCAAATGGAATTATACCACAGACAACAAAAAAAGACAAACTAATCGAGATAACAACATCTGGTACAACAGGAAAATCACTATCGATATATGGTGATAGATACGATGCGATACTATGGCTTTTCTGGTACATTAGAACCCTTAAGAATCATAGAATTAACTGGAGAAAAGACAGGCTTACGATAATAGCGGATTTCGCACCACACACAATCGGAACAAGTTACATAAAAAGGGGGTTACTAACAAACATAAACAACAAATATTTTTTTAAAAACATGCAATGGTTAAACACAAATGATGAACCAAAAAACGTGATAAAAGAAGTGGACAATTTTAAGCCAGATTTCATAGGCGGATATGTTGGCATGCTCAGCCATCTAGCATTGCTGAAAGAAAAAGGTTACGGAGATAACATAAACCCACACCATATAGCTACAATAGGATCTGTTCTAACACCACCTCTAAGAAAACTCCTAGAAGAAAACTTCAAAGCAAAAGTGTTCGAAGTTTACGGTGCAACAGAATCTGGAACAATCGCATTTCAATGTAATCATGGACGTTACCATGTGATGTCTGACCTTGTCTACCCTGAGTTTTTGAAAAACGGCGAACCAGTAGAATCAAAAGAACCAGGAAAACTCATTGTCACAAAACTATATGGCGGAGGAACCCCTATAATACGTTACGATGCAATTAATGATATTGTTGCACCACTGTACGAGAAATGTGACTGTGGTTTAGTTGGTGAGCTCATAGATAAAATCTATGGACGAGATGACCTATCTCTTTATTTCACAGGTGGACGGGTGTTAACTCCATCATCACAAACAGAGATCTATGGTAGGGTTTTATATGGTTTAAAAACCAACAAAATCAAGGAAACAAAAATAATACAACACAGTCAGAAAAAAATTGAGATTAAACTAGTATTTGACAAGAATCTAAGGGATGTAGAGCCATCAATTGATGAAATATTCTCGGTGATAAAGAAGGGTTATCATGAAAAGCTCGGTGAAGAAGTTGAGATAGACATAAAAGAGGTAAAAAGAGTGAATAAAAAAGGACCACGTATTATATCAAAGGTTGATAGATCAAAATTTGAAATAAAACAGTACGTATAAACAAGGCAAACAATGTTTAGGTATATTCGTGTATTAGAAATTATTTGTTGATGGGCTACTTCCTCGTCTAAGATATGATTAATTTTAACATATTAGCTGTAATAGGGAGAACCAATGATTAACCTTTGAGTATCTCGTAACGAAATATTTAAGAGTTAACCAATGTTAATGTTTTTTAAAATAAATTTGGAAAGGGGAGAAAAAAAAATGAGAAAAATTGTACCAATTTTATTGGTAGGACTTTTGGTCCTTAGTGGACTAGGTGCTGGTGCTTTTCAAATATCTCAAGAAAATGTTAAAGTTGAAATAACTAAAGAAAATTCTACAAAAAGAGGGACTCATACTGCATTAGGCGAGTATGGTACTGCAACATGGTGTGGTTATTGTAAATATGCTCATGGTGCATTAAAAGAATTGTATGCTGAAGGACAATTAGATTTTAATTATGTTTCATTAGTTTGTGATAAAAATTCTGTTGCTTATTCATATGCAATAAGTCATTTTAACTTATGGGGTTACCCTACAGTCTGGTGGGATGGTGGTTATAAAGTAAATGTAGGAGCAGGTAGTGTAGCTGGTGCAAAAGCAGCTTACACAACTAGTATAAACCAATGTGTTGCAAGAGCTGTTAAAGATGTTGATATTACTCTTGATGTTACTTGGCTTGGTGGAACAGAGATGCAAATATCCTGTTCTATTGTTAACAATGAAGCTACAACTTATGGAGGAACAATAAGGGTATATATTACTGAAAAAGTCTCCAGCATGGGTTGGTATGATACAAGTGGTGCATTGTACACACATGCTTTTTTAGATTTCGCTTTTAACCAAGCTATTTCAATACCTGCAGGTGATACTTGGAGTAACACCATGAATTGGATAGGTAGTTCTCATGGTTATCCTTCTATTACAAAAGATAACATGATGATAATAGCTGCAGTAGAAAATGATGAATGGCACCAAGGATACTCAAATCCTCCTTCAGGTAATCCATTTAATGCATACTATGTTGATGATTGTGTAACAGTTGATTTAGGTGCTGGTTCACCACCAAATGCTCCAACAATTAGTGGCCCAACAACTGGAGTTACAGGTGGAGAATACAATTTTGAATTTGTATCAACAGATCCAGAGAACAACGATGTTTATTACTATGTAAATTGGGGAGATGGAAGTAACAGTGGTTGGAAAGGACCATATACTTCTGGTTCAACTGCAATAATTTCAAAAACTTATACTACAGCAGGTACCTATAGTATAACAGCAAAGGCAAAAGATTCCTACAATCAAGAAAGTGGTTGGTCAAATCCTTTAGTAATAGAAATTTTACAAGATGAACCACCATCTGCTCCTACGATAACAGGTCCCACAAAAGTAAAACCAGGGGTCGAAATAGAATACAATTTTGTAACAACTGATCCGGATGGCGATAATGTATACTACTACATAGACTGGGGAGACAACTCAAACACAGGGTGGATAGGACCAAATGCATCAGGAGGAACAGTAGCTGTTAAACATACGTTTACAAAGAAAGGAACATATACAATTAACTGCAAAGCAAAAGACACCTATGACCTACAAAGTGGTTGGGGAACACTAGAAGTAACAGTACCAAGAACAAGAATCTCACTCATAAATAGGATACTAGATAGATTCCCAAACATGTTTCCAATACTACGATATCTAATAGGTTTGTAAACAGCAGCACCTATATATACAAAAGATATATAAAACAGCAAAAGATACTTACTTAACATTTGTTAAATGGAGGCAAAAAAATGAAAATAGTACTTTGTGAAGATGGAGTATGCAACCCACCAAAATGCCCAGTTGTAGACATTCGAGACAATAAAGTGATAATTGGTGAAAAAAACAACACCTGCACACTCACAAGAAAACAGTTTGATATACTCAGACAAAAAATAAAAAACAACGAAATATAATCAAAAAAAAAAATTTATTTGTTTCCTTAAATTTTTCTTAGTTGTAGTCTGGATAACCAGCTCTGTTTTTGTTATATAACTCAAAACTTTCTTGCATTAACTTGGTTAACAAGTCAATTCTTTCCTCATTAGTATCTAAAAACGTACCAGACAAAGTGGTATAATAAGGTTTTATTTCACCACCATGCTCATACTCTAGGGTTATTATTGTGAACATAGGCAAACCCTTTATGTGCTCATTATCATAAATTCTAAAAGAATCTAACCACTCCTTTGGAGTACTGCTATCATCTAGATAAATATATATATACACAACCGTTGAATTTTCAAAACTTGTCAAAGTAAAGTAAGATTTTTCTTTTTGAAACTCGACATTAAGAAACTGTTTTATAACAGGGTACATAACATCACATGCGGGGCAAGCTCTTTCACTATAATGTAAAAAAACAGGCCCTTTGGTTAAATTCTCCAAAACAAAATCTGGGTGTGGCTTACCATTTGCTGTTTCAAAAGTAAAATTCCGGGAAGTTTTTGATCTAAGTTTTATACAACTTAAACAAAGAGTTTCAACTATACTAGTTTGAATATCTGTATAAACATTAGTATAAGCAAGCATACCAACAAATAAAATAGAAGATACAGCCAACGCAGTGATCTTTAGCACAAACAATTTTTTCATTTTAAATCCTCTCAAACTTAATTAGTCTTTTTGAACAAGCATTAATACATTTCCCACAGAGTACGCACTCCGGATCCCTGTTCATATTTGGTACATCTATCCCCATCGGGCATACCCTAGAACAAAGATTACATTGAATACAATCTCCTCTATTTTTTACTGCAACGTGTAAAAAACTTATTTTATTAAACGGAGCTAAAATAGCACCCACAGGACAAAAATATTTACACCAACCACGTTCAACGAAAAGGATTAGAATGAGGAACAATACAAAAATCACAAATGCTACCCAAAAGAAGGTGTTAGGGACAAATTTACCTGGATTAAGAACAAGTATAGGTATAGTTCCAGTCAGAAATCCAACAGGACAAATATCAGTGAACATGAATAACAAGAAATAAGACGTCAAGAAAACAAGACCAAACAGAACAAAATATTTCGTGTACCTAAAATATTTCTCAATTTTAAGCTGACCTATTTTATTAACCAGTTTATGTCTCTTAAGTTTACGAGCGACATGAGCAGTTCCCCTTTGAAGAAAACCAATTGGGCATGCCCAACCACATACCGCCCTACCAGTGAGAATACCAACCGTACCAAGAATCAAAAGAGGATAAACAAGAAGCTTCCAAGTAAAACTATGATCATAAACGCTTTTCTCCATAGCCCTAAGAGGACAAGCAGATATACTAGCAGGACAAGCATTACAATAAAAAAAAGGGTAGCAGAAACCTGTTTTCAACCCAAAAGCTCCTAGATTAGCTGAAATAGATAGGATGATCTGAGAAACCAGTCGTTTTATCTGAAATTTCATCTTAATCTCTTTTTTCTCAACAATAATGTAGCAAGCCCAACCGCCACTACAAACAGCACTAATTCGAATCCCGGCGTACCTTTGTCGGTATTTCCGTTATTATTACCATTTTGATTTCCATCTGTTTTTTCTGCAAGAGTTAGATTTACACTTTCTGAGTGAAACCATTCTCCATTACTATTAACTTCTATATGGTAAGTAATATATGTTGCATCTTCATTTTCAAGTGTAACATTTGCTTCGTATCTATCCCCAGATTTAGTCATTGAAATATTTTTATTTTTATAACATAGATTTTCTTTGCACTCCTTAAATACAAGCCATACAGACGATACATTATCACCAGCAATATCAACAGAAAAAGTGACATCAGATCCATGTTCTGGTCTCTCTGGATTAATTACAACCTCCCCAATCGTTGGAGCAACTGCAACTCCGATATCAGTCAAAAAGAAACTCATTACAACTAATGCAATAAATACCACAATATTTTTTCCGTTTTTCATATGTTCTTATCTCCCCATTAATCTTTTTTAAGTAATTCATCTATTTTTGATGAAAGTTTTGAGTACGGCTCGTAACCCTCGTTTGAATAATAAATCTTTCCATTCTTATCAAATATATACAACGTTGGTACACCACCAGGTTCGTTTATATGGTATTTTTCCCAAATGATTCCATTGTCCATGCCAAAAACCCAATCTAGTTCGATATTCAATTGTTGTTTAAATTTATCTATCATTGTTTGTATATCTTTAGCAGATTCATAGATATTTACATCTATTGATAATATAACTACATCGCTATTGCTATAATTTTCTGATATTTTTTTAAGTTCGAGAAATTGATATAGACAAGGATCACACCCGATAACTCTCATAAGATCAAGCACTACAACCTTTCCACGATAATCTCTAAGATGTTTTATTTCACCATTAAGACTAGTGAAAACAAAATCTTCACCAACATCCTCATCTGATCCAATACAACCAGAAAAAACAGATAACAGCAAAACAATTGAGATAAAAAATGCCAACTTCTCAAAGTTTTTAATGATAATCACCTACTAAAAATACAACAATGTACTGTTTATTCATAGGTAACTATCAATTTTCTGTTTCAGCGCATCTTTAGGCATCGCACCAACAATTCTGTCAACAAGATTACCATCCTTAAAAACTAGGAGCGTAGGGATACTCATAATATTATATTTCATAGAGGTCATCTGGTTTTCATCAACATTGAGTTTACCAAAAACAACCTTACCATGCATCTCCTTAGCGAGCTCCTCAATAACTGGACTAATCATACGGCAGGGACCGCACCACGGTGCCCAGCAATCCACAACAATCATCTTATATTTTTTAATGGTTTGAGTAATATCTGCGTCTGTTACACGTAACGGTGTATTAGGCCAATTTCTTTCCATATTCAATTCTCCTTTCATATATCTATTAGCATATTCTTCTAGTTTCTTTCTTCTTATTTCTTCAATTTCATCCATTTTAGTTATCCTGCAACCATTTTCTGATTTTTAGGTATCCAACAAATTTTTTACCATCAACCCATAGAACAGGTGCTGTTACTTGTAAATCCTCAAACACGCCATGTGATTTTGCATTATTAAAATCTTCTTCACGCCAATCATCTATATTATGCGGGAATGTAACTATTTTTATGTCATCTCTATCTTTTATAAGCTCCTTTACTTGCATACATTTCACGCAGTTTTCTAAGGAGAACAATATTTTTTCACTCATCTTTCTTCCCCCAACTTTTTTTATTTGGTGGAAATGGGCCAGGCCGGAATTGAACCGGCGATCTCCGCGTTGTAAGCGCGACGTCATAACCACTAGACCACTGGCCCAAATGTAGAAAGGAAAGGTAAATACTATTTTAGTAATTTACTGTATTTATTTCTTTTTTAATCTTTTTTTAATTACAAAAAATGCTAAAGCAATTATTATAATTATTAAAATTAAGAAAATGTAAGATACAGGGATTTGTTCTTTTTGTTCTTCTTTGGAAACAAAAGATGGTTTTTCTATAACCGCAAACTGCATACTTTTTGTAAAATTTCTATAGCCTTCTTTTCTCGCAATAATAGAAAGAGAGTATAACCCAACCTCATTTGAAGTAAAGCTATATGGAAGAGTTACGGTTTTAAAAGAGTTATTTGGATAAGTTATCATGCAATTAATTTCTACATCTTCAACAGATGAGCTATAACCTATGTATACAATTTCATCAACTAAAAAAACATCTTTTGTAAATCTAAATTTGCTATCATTTGAAACTAGTAAATCTACATTCATAGTTTCTGGTAAACCAGTTATGGTAAATCTAACTTCATCTTCATAAAGTGCGAAACCATCCTCCATCAGTTGAGCGTATACAACGTATTCACCATTTACCAAATAATCAGAAACATTTGTTCTATAAACTGTTAAATTCCTTGTTTCATCTGGTGAAAGCGTAATAGGGTAGTACCATGCTTGAGGTGGATATCTGTTGTTTTCTTCCTCTATAGTTATATAAATCTCCATAGTTTTTTCTATGCTCATAGTGTTTTTAACTTCTAGATTTATTATTATCTCATCTTGTAAATTATAGATTGTTTTGTTTGAGCTTAATCTAAATATATGGGCATAAACTGGTTGAACAACCATTAAAAATGTGGCAAATAAAATTATAGCAAGTATTGTTTTTTTCAACTCCACCACCTCGGTTTAATAGTTGGATCACCAAATAGTGTATAGACATCATAATAACAACTGGGATCATTGTTTTTACCCTCTTTGAATGCTTCTGCTATTGTTGTGTGATCATTTAGAAAGGCATTGTTAAGTAGTTCATCAAACATTTCATGTCCACTGCTAATATCTATAGCCCCAAGAAAAGACATGGCACCTGCTCGTAATACATGTGTGGAGAGCGACCATTGTTTATCACCTATTAGATGATAACCTGCAGTTGAACATGCTCTATCTAGTAAAAACGTTGGTTTTTCAAAATAGGCATCGTTGAGTTCCGAGGAATCGACCAAACCACTTAGGCAATATTGATTTCCATGATCTACAAAAATCGTAACATAATATCTCCAGAAACAGCTTAGAATTGTGTTTCTATTTGTTTGTACTTCACTATAAGTTGCATAAAAAGGGTTATTGTTAAACTCATTTTTGATATCATCAGTCCAAAATGCTGATGCAAAGTTTTCTAAAAACTCCCTGCTATCACTTTCGCTCCAACCTCGTATAATAGCAAGTATATGTTTATTTTTTTCCATATTATCAAAGAATATATCTGATGCAACATATGCTGAGAGGTTTGAAGTTGTTAATCCATATACTCGCCCAGTTGGGTAGTCCATGTATCCATCGTTATTTTTACTAGAGTAAAACCTGTTATCAGCTTGCAGAAACAGTAATTTTATATCCTCATGTGACACCAAGGTTGTGTCGATTTCTTTTTTTAAACCAGTTGCTATTTCATAACCCCATAAATGCCATATTCCATCGTTTGTTCTTTCATACTGTACTATCTACATATAAACGACCGTGAACAATTGGCGAATTTGACTTGCCTTTGTTTTTAATCAATATCTTTATTGTAACATTGTCATAGACAACAGGACTGGAGGGTGCTGGATCTATGCTTTCAACAGATAAATCTGGAAGAAGAGTTATTTGACTACTTGATTTTAGATAAACAAAAGGAGTTGATATAGAGCACACTAAAAACAAAACTAGTAATTTTTTATAAATCATTTATTTTCCTCCATAAATTAAAGTAATGAATTAGAGCGTAAAATATTTTTGATAAATTTTGAAAAAGAGGCTTTAACTTAAGAAAATAAAAAATTTTAGAATGAAGAGAGTTGGTTTTTACAATTCTTCCTGTCTTACCCAATGTAACTGCTTTGTTCATCATCACTTTTATGACTACCATACTTTTTCCTACATCTTTTAATATTTTTTTATATCCATACACAAAAAAATAATTTTTGGTAAGCCTAAAAGAGAAGATTTTAGTTAATGTGAAAAAAAAAATTGCTGACAAAAAACTTGATAAACATTAAGCTAGTGTTTTATTGATAATAACCACAGACCACTGACCCATAATTTTATATGATTAGCTCAAAAAGGAAAGACTCGTAATATTTTTTGTAGTTTGTCATAAAAACATATGATTACGAGTATCTAAGTGCAACAACAGGATCCATCTTAGCAGCTTTCCTAGCTGGAAGAACACCTGCTATTATGCCTATCATAACACCAAAAAACACCGCTATCAAAAACCATTGGATAGAATAAGTCAAAGGGATATTACCTGAGCTAAATCTTCCTCCGAACTCTACCATATATTGATTGAGAATCTGGACTATGAATGCTCCACCACTAGCACCTAATACTACTCCAAGTACACCACCAAATAAGCCTATCATCGCTGATTGGTACAAAAACAAGGTCATAATGTCCCTACGTTTAGCTCCTATGGCCATCATGGTACCAATCTCCCTTGTTCGTTCGGTAACAGTTGCAAACATGATATTAGCGATACCTATTCCGCCTACCAATAGTGAAACCAGTGCGATTGAGGTTATAAGCATACTCATAACGTTCATTATCTGATCCACTTTTGATATAATATACTGCTGTGTTATGACCACAAAATCAGAGTTTTTATCCTTATAGTTAATAGCATCAGATTTAGTATTCAAATAACCTAGAATCTGCTCTTTTGCGTCATCAACATGTTCTTTATCTGTAGCACCTGCGTATAAAATCCCATAGGCTGTAACACGTTTGATGATACCCCCAACATTAGAACCAAAATATGATGTATAGTATGGATCCACAGGACCAGCTATCGATAGAGAGGTTACTTGACTCATTACATTGGAGGTTTCGCTCTCCCTTAGGATTCCTACCAACGTTGTTTTAATAAGTTTTCCATCTAATCTCTGTATGTATAAAGTATCCCCAACCTTCAACTCTTTATTTACACCAAAAAGCTTGGTCATACTTCTGCTCATAACTATCTCGCTTTTCTTATTCTGGAACATCCTCCCCTCTTCGATTTCCATACCCATTATATCAAGTAGACCAGGTGTAGTAGCATACATGGTACCACCTGCCTTTGACTGCCAATTAAGAAAACCTTCCCTTATTTTAATAGCCTTCAACGGGAGGAAACCAATAGGGACAACCTCTTTTATGTAGGGTAGTTTCTTCAATTCATCAATGTCATGATCTGTAAAACCAATCTCACGAAAGGATATCTGCGGTGGGTCACTATCTGTACCTATACCAATAACCATACCTGTTGGATTAAAAATGTTCCACTGCTCTTCAATAAAAACCCGTACAGAGGACCCAGCAGTTGTAACTATAATAACAGAGCCTATACCAATTATGACACCAATTAGAGTTAGGAAAGTTCGAATCTTATGTGATCTTAAAGCATCAAGGCTCATCAAAAAAATATCTGCTATCATCTATGTTCACTTATCTCTCCATCTCTCATAGTTATAACCCGGTTTGCATATTTTTTAAGTGATTTATCATGGGTGACTAAGATGATCGTTTTCCCTTCTTTGTTTATAGAAGCAAGATAATTCATTATCTGCAAGCCTGTAGCTGAATCCAGATTACCAGTGGGTTCATCAGCAAGTAGTATAGACGGGTTATTAGCCAGGGCTCTAGCTATGGCAACCCTCTGTTGCTGACCACCTGATAGCTCAGATGGAAGATTCCCAGCCCATTTTTCTAAACCAAACTTTCTAAGTAAATCTAACGCAATTTTCTCCCTCGAGTTTCTAGATACTCCACCAAAAACTAGTGGCAGCTCAACATTTTTTAGTGCTGATATAGTCGGAATCAAATTAAATGTCTGGAAAATAAAACCAATTTTTTTACTTCTAATCTCAGCTAGTTGATTGTCGTTTAAAACAGAAAGATTTTTCCCATCTAAAATAATTTCCCCAGATGTAGCACGATCAAGACAACCGATTAGATTCATGAGTGTGGTTTTACCGGAACCAGACGGTCCCATCAATGCTATAAAATCCCCTTCTTTAACTTTTAAAGAAACATTGTTTAGAGCTCTAAACTCTATTTTACCGGTTTTGTAAATCTTTGTTACGGAATCTGTTTCTATCATAATTTTAGCGGGCATATAATCTCCACAGGAGCCTTCATAGCAATACCATAATATTATATAAAACTATTTATAATATAGATAGTTATTTTACAAAGAGTTATAATATTAAAAGGTGGACACAGATAAAATAATAACAACCACCTAACATATTTTTATCCGGTTTTCTAAAAAAATCTTAGGAAAGGCTATATTTATGGATAAAGAAGAAAAACCATGTTGCGAAGATGCTGAAGAAAAAACTGATGTTGGTTGGAGACCGTCTTTTTCAATAATCGTTGGCGTAGGTTGGCTTGTTTTTATAATCCTGTGGCTAGCATTCTATGCAGATGATTATGCTTGGGAGAAAAACCTTGCAATCATCCTACTATCAATATTTATAATGTTCTTGCTTCTCGGCGGTGTGTGGACGATATGGGGCATACGTAAGATACCAAAAGAAGGCTGGGAGATGTTCAAAACATCTGGTTTCAAATCAAGGGTAATAGCATCAATAATTCTACCAATCGTTTCCATGCTGTTTCTAATAATCTGGTTTTGGTACTATGCAGAACAGTACACGGTATACCAGAATAGAGCAGTGTTCATTGCGGTACTACTCATCATAGGTGGTGTACTAGGTGCTCTGTGGGCTCGCTGGGGAGTAAAACACAGGGAAGAATTCAAAAAAAATACGAAAATAACAAAAAAAGAATAGATTTAGTCTAGAGGTTAAAAGCCGTCCTTAAAAGAAAAACCCTGCTTTGGTTTATCCTCTTCAACTTTTTTTTCTTCAAACCCCTTGGGTAATTCAACCTCTTCCCCTTTGATAACCTTACTGGTAGCCCGCTCTAACTCAACTGTTTCTTGTTTAACGATATCAAGAATACCCATAATAGAAACAATACCAAGCTCATTTATATATTTACGACAGACATCCATGAGCTCCCTATGCATCTGTAGCTCCAACGCACGGTATTTCTCAAGCGTTATCTCCTCAAAATCTACCTGAGACATAACATTCCACTTCTAGGAACATGGTATGGTATTTCTACTTAAAATACTATCCCAAAATTAACATCAAAAAAAGATTCATAAGCCAAAAAATGATAAAAAGTCGGAACAAAAATGATACAAAATCCATGCAACCTACATAAAATATTACTAGAAGAATTCGGTCATCAAAACTGGTGGCCGATAGACAAAAAATATCATGAGAAAAACAAAAGCGACCCAAGATTTGAGATCATAATAGGTGCTATATTGACACAGAACACAGCATGGTCGAACGTAGAAAAAGCAATAGACAACCTCAAATCAAAAAACATGCTGGAAATCAAAAAAATATCAAATGCAGATATAAGATTACTAAGGAATATGATAAAACCATCAGGTTTTTTTAACCAAAAAGCACATCGACTGAAAAACATCGCACGTTTTTTACATGAAAAATATGATGATGATTTAGACATGTTTTTTAACAGGGATATAAAAGAAATAAGAGCTGAGTTGCTATCATTGAATGGTATAGGACCAGAGACAGCAGATTCGATCCTCCTATATGCAGGGGAGTTACCAATATTTGTTGTGGATGCTTATACGAAACGATTATGCAAGAGGATACCATTTAACACTGGAACATCATATGATGAGATTCAACAATATTTCCAAGAAGAAATCAAGAAAAAGTATAATGAAAACAGTTTAACTCAGGTTTATAATGAGTTGCACGCGTTAATAGTTGTATTAGCAAAAAAATATTGCAAAAAGAAACCTGACTGCAAAAACTGTCCTATAAACAAAAACTGTGGATACATGAAATAATTCAACCTAGCAATTCTTGAACCTTTGCACTAACTATCTCAGCTGGTATATCTGGTAAAGATATGAGTTGTGTGACACCAACCTGGCCTTTCCCAGATTGTTTAAGGTTGATGAAACCAGCATTTTCTATGTCTTTAAGATAACTCCAAAACATGGTGTGTGAACGCGGTTTTTCATTATATTCTTCACATGTGATAGCATAGGTTTTTTCAGCATCACCAGTGTTTACATATGCTGTACCATCTTTTTTCAACCTTTTAGCGATGGCGTACAAAGCTATAAGCTGATGTTTCTCAAGGTTTTTTAGTTTAGACTCAGTTACAACAGAAAAAGTCTCGGCTTTAGCAGCGCGGACATGCTCTGGTGTAACAGTTTTAACATGTTGATTATCAGCAGCGATACCAGCCTTCCATAATAGCTCTATGGCAAAACGTGCATCACCCCACTCAGAGGCTATATCAGCTATTAGATCCTGGCAATCCTCCTGAACAGTACCATTGTAGAAAGCTAAGTTAACACGTTGTCTAACAATATCGTACAACTCGTCACGTGTATACTTATCCAAAAACAGTACGTTACTCCGTTTAAAGGTGCTGAGGGCAGAATGATCCATCATAGACAATAGATCCTTCTGAGATATCAATAAAAGGGAGACAGGATTTTTATTAACTGTTGACTCATCAGAAAATCTAGTAAGGCTATAGATGAGATTAGAGCCGCTTTTCTTCAAAAGAGCATCAGCCTCATCTAAAACAAGTAAAAGCTGAGAACCTCTTTTAATCATCTGTTTCCTTAGAACATCTAGCATCTCCTGGACAGAAAAACCACGGTCGGGGAAACGTGGATCAAAATGATTTAGGATACCGAGTAGAACCATTGAGTCAGTTGACCGTTTCCTACAATTGATATGAATGTAATCTATAAACTTCCCCTGGCTCCTAGCTATGCTGACAAGAGAGGTACAGAATTTTTTTGCGATAACTGTTTTACCAGTACCAACAGGGCCTTTGATGATAACATTCTGAGAGACACGGGAGAGTACAGGTTTAAACATCTGAGCTAGAAAACGAAGTTGCTCTTCTCTATGTGGTAGTTCATCTGGAACATAATCAAAATCCAGCGCATTCAAATCTCTTATAACTGATGATGAAGACAACTCATCTTCTATGATATCCTTCATTAAAATCCGGTATACACATTTCCTCATAAAACTTTATCTAAAACTATTTTTATAATAGGTTAACAATCAGTAAAAATTTTTAAAAAATATCTATCGGATAGTATATTTACCTATTAATCCTAACTTCATGGATTCAAAACCCTTCCCATGTACTTTAACATTGATTATGCTCCTAAAAAGTTTTATTCAAGAGTTATTTTTTATAATAAACCTTTATAGACATAAAAAACAATGCAGTTGGTGATATGAGCGAAAACCAGCTAACCACAGATTCATTGGAATTCCTAAAAAACAGGTTCAGAGGATACTACGAAAAAAACGACATAGAACTACCAGATCGTTTTTGCAGAAGGGAATTCGCATTTGTCTTATTTGGCGGCAAAGGTATGATAAGACACCTTGCATACAACAAAAAAACAGATATAAAAGAGTTCTTGGTAGAAAAAGCCCCTGCCCACACATATTATTCTTCCGCTTATTACCAGAAACCAGATGCACAAACCATGCAAGAAAAAAACTGGATGGGAGCTGAACTGATATTTGACTTAGATTCAGACCATATATCTGAAATAAAAAACATGAGCTATACAGATTCGTTAGAACTAGTGAAAAAAGAGTTCTATAAGCTGGTAGACGATTTTTTGTTAAATGATTTCGGCTTTGAGGAAAAATACATAGATCTGTATTTCAGTGGAGGACGAGGATACCATTGTCATATAAGGGACCCAAAGATAATGGATCTGGATAGTAACGAGAGAAGGGAGATAGTTGATTATATAACAGGTAGAGACCTAAAGGATTCTTTGGTTTTCCATGAACATATAACAGAGAGAAAAAGCTATGGTGGAAGGATTTTTGCTGGTGGTAAAAGCCTGAAGATGCCGACCCCTGATGAACCTGGTTGGAAGGGGAGGATAAGCAGAGGTATACTAGAAATTGTTAACGAGATAAAAAAAAGTGGTAACCCTATTGAAAAACTTAGGGAATATGGTGTGAAAAAAAGTGATGCAGAGAAACTTGTAAGGGAGCTATCAGATGATAGGATAAACCGGATAAGGGATGGTTTATTAGATCAATCCAAGACTATCAGGAAGTTTTTCCTTAATAGTGCCCTCAGAAAAACAGCTGTCTCTATGAGTGCTGGTGAGACAGATGAGCCTGTAACCTGTGATGTTAAACGCCTTATCAGGTTACCTTCCTCTTTACATGGAAAAACTGGTTTAAAGGTGACAAGGGTAACATTAGATAAACTAGATGATTTCAACCCACTTAGAGATGCTGTTGTTCTGGATGATGATCCAGTTAAAGTAGATTTGAAACAGCCATTTAAGATAAACATGAGAGAAAATAGTTTTGATTTAGAAAAAGGTGAACACAAGATACCAGCTTATTTAGCTGTTTTTTTAATAGGGCGTAATATAGCAAACATTATTTAACACATTTTTTAATGTAAGATATGGACGGATAAATGGAAGAAGAAGGAATAAGTTACAAGTCTCTGAGGAAAATCCAGCAGGCTGAAAAAAACTCGCCGACTTTAACTAGTATAAACCCGGGTTTTTATAGTGATCTATCAGAGTATCTAAAAAAACTGGATGAAAGGTTTGAAAAAGAGTCTAATCCTCAGAAACAGATGCTTCTAAGGGATGAGATACAAAACACGAAAAAGATAGCAATCAGCATATACGAGCGGAGGGAGAAAAAGATTTTGTTAGCAGCTATTTCAAAGGCACGTGGTGGAAACCCAGATATGAAGAATCTTGTTGATGATGAAAAAAAACTTTTTGAGTTAACATTAAAAACTATGAATGAGACACGTGAAAAGCTTCTAAACAAAAAAACAGGAAACAAGGAAAAACCTGCTGAGGAAATACCTAAAGCTGATGAGGAAAAAGAGGAAGAAACCAATACTAATCCTATTGTTATGGTAACAAATGATATACCAGAGTTTATTGGGACAGATGCAAACAAGTATGTTCTCAAAAAAGGAGACGTCCTATCATTACCAGGGGATATGAGTTCAACGTTGTGCAGGAGAGGTGTTGCAAAAGAGGTAAAAAGAGAGTAGCTTACATTTTTATATAACCTTCTTTATTACCCTTAAAATCCAGAGTGATTTTGTATGAAAAAACCGAGTAAAATCAAAAGGTACTGTCCTTATTGCAAAAAACATACTATACATGAAGTGGATAAAATAAAAAAGAGAAAAGCCAGTGAACTTAAACAAGGACAACGGCGTTTCAGGCGTGTAACAAGTGGATACAGAGGTTTCCCAAGACCCAAGCCTGAAGGGAGAGAAAAAACAAGTAGACGCATAGGGTTAAAATACAAGTGTACTGTTTGTAAAAAGATACATCAACCTAAAAGCCTTCGTACAAAAAAAATGGATATAGGTGAAAAATAAAATGAAGCAAAAGTTTGAGAGCAGGTTCATAAAAGTGAGATGCAGGGATTGTGAAAACGAGCAGGTTTTATTTGATAGAGCTAGCACACCTGTACTATGTCATATATGTGGTAGTAAACTAGCTGTACCATCTGGTGGTAAAGCTAAAATAAAAGGCGAAATCTTAGAGGTTATAGAATAAACATATATATATAAGAGATTTAAAAAAGGGTTATGATGAAGAAAGATTACCCTGATGAAGGGGAGCTTGTTGTTGGAACTGTTGTAAAGGTTCAGAATTTTGGGGCATTTGTAGCCCTTGATGAATACCCTGGCCGAGAAGGTTTTATACATATAGCTGAAATCGCTACAGGTTGGGTTAAACGCATACGAAACCATGTAAGGGAAAGACAAAAAATTGTATGCAAAGTACTAAACGTTGACAAATCCAAAAACCATATTGACCTATCTTTAAAGAAGGTGAATGAACACCAAAAAAGAGAAAAAATACAGGAATGGAAAAACAGCCAGAAATCAGAAAAACTCATGGAGATGCTATCAAAAAAACTAGGTAAAACAGTTGAGCAGTGCTACAAAGAATTTGGTAACGACCTTATAAAAAAATATGGTACATTATACGCTGCTTTTGAAGAAGCTGCATACGACCCTGAGACTCTAAAAAGAGATGGTTTCAAAGGCGACTGGTTAAAAGAGTTTGAAAAAATCGCAGCTGAAAACATAACAATAAAGTTTGTAGAAATAAAAGGCTACCTAACCGTAAACTCTTGGCTGCCAGATGGTGTTAATCATATACGCAATGCCCTCAGGGAAGCAGAAAAAAGTGATTTTGAAGACGTTGATATAACAATAAAGTACATTGGTGCACCAAAATATCTTATAAGTGTTAGAGCACCTGACTACAAAATAGCTGAGGACCAGATGAAAAAAGCTGCAGAACGAGCAAAAGAATACCTGAAGGATTTTAAAGGTGAATGTGAACTCCACAGAAAAACGGAGGAATAATGCCAAATATAATGTACTGCAAAAAATGCATGATATATACAATGGATGAAAATTGCCCTAGATGCAAAGAAAAAACTGTATCAAAAAACCCACCGCGTTTTTCACCACAGGACAACTATGGTGTTTATAGAAGAAGGCTAAAGAAACTTGAAAAAGGTGTATAAAAATGGATTATGTAACTGTAAAATATGTAGCAAAAAAACCTAAGCTTAAAAACCCTATTCTCCTAGAGGGATTACCAGGGATAGGAAACGTTGGGAAACTAGCAGTAGAACATATGATAGAAGAGATGAATGCGATTAAATTCGCTGATTTATACAGTAAAGATTTCCCACCACAGGTTTTCATAAACATGGATGGGACAATTAAGCTTGTAAACAACGAGTTTTATTACTGGAAAGCAAAGAAAATAAACCAGAGAGACCTAATACTTTTAACAGGTGATTATCAGGGTCTTTCTTCTCATGGTCAATATGATCTAGCAGAAAAAATACTGGACATAGTACAGGAGTTAAACGTGAAAGAAATCTTCACACTAGGTGGATATGGTTTAGGGCATGAAATAAAAGAACCAAAGGTTTTATGCGCAACCACAGATAAAAAACTTGTTAATAAAATCAAAAAATATGGTGCGGTGTTCAAGAAAAATGAACCCGGTGGAGGAATAGTGGGAGCTAGTGGATTACTACTAGGCTTAGGTAAACTAAGAGGTATGAGAGGTGCATGTTTCATGGGGGAAACACCAGGTTATCTGGTGGATCCTAAGAGCGCAAAAGCTGTCCTAAAAATCTTGATGAAGATATTAAACATAGATCTCAATTTATCTGAGTTGGAGAAAAAAGCTAGAGAGATAGAATACATAGCCAATCAGCTTAGGGAAATGGAAAACATCTCTAAAGAAAAAACAGATGAACTAGGTTATTTCGGCTAAAAAAACTAGGTTTGGTTTTGGTACCAATCGAGTATCTCCTTGTAATCAAGAGCGTTACCAGTTGTGTAAACAACTAAGGTGTTATAACCAAACTCCTCATCTGCAACAGATGCTAACAACACCCCTACTGCTGTAAGACCTTTTAGAAAACCGTAGTAATGAAAGGTTTTCTTATCTAGATATATTGTTCCCTCGCGTACTAGGCTATAGCCTTCTTTTCCTAGTTTTTCCTTATAATAGTTTGCAATTGAGTCAACTGATTCATCTGCCCCATAAAACCTGTATTTTATTTTATCCAAGTTTGGCATATCATTAATCTGCGGGTATTTTTCTATAAACTCTTCAGCGTTTAGTTCTACATAAGACCCTGGTGGCGCCTTTACATCTAAAAAACCTGTAATAGGTATAAAACCAGCATTGTAAGCTAAAACCCCAATTGTGCTAACTATTGACAGTACTATTATTACTATAACAACAATTTTCATTTTTTTTCTTTTGTTACTAAATTTGATTTTATTGTAATCCAAAGGTTTTTTTTCTTCATGAAACATATCTAAACAACCGACCATCCGATTTTAATAGAGAGCTTTGAATAACCCTCTTTGATTTTAATTTTTCTGTTTCTACCTCGTTCATGGCCATGAATTATGCGTTTTTCACGGTTTTTCCTGGTGTTTTTCCTTGATTTTCATCCTTTTTCCCTTGTTTTTCTATTTGTTTAC
>JARYMC010000009.1 GCA_029907305.1 Candidatus Thermoplasmatota archaeon | reverse complement strand
TTCACTGATCATATTTGGACAATTAATGAGGTGATGAACTATAAAATTTAATCATTTTATGACACTAGGAAATTTTAATATAGGTGAAAATATACCGGTTACCAGGTGTAAAACTATGGTTGTGAACTACGACCGTTTATTCTCAACGAGATCGAAAACACTGAAATCATCTGAGATAAGGGAGCTACTGAAACTCACGCAGAGCCCTGGTTTCATCTCGCTTGCAGGTGGTCTACCTAACCCTGAGGCTTTTCCAGTAGATGCCATACATGAGTGTATGGAAAAGGTTTTTAAAACAAACATAAAAAACGCTCTTCAATATGGTACAACAGAAGGTTTACCTCTTCTAAGGGGTGCTCTTGCAGAGAGGATGAAAGAAAAAAAAGGTATAGACTGCCAGATACATGACATACTTATAACAAGTGGTGCACAACAAGCTCTTTCTTTTGTAGCATTTAACTTCTTAGACCCTGGTGACACATACATTACTAGTGCACCAACCTATCTCGGTGCAATACAGGCATTCCATGCATATCAAGGAAACTGCGAGTGCATCCCGATGAACGATGAGGGGATAGACATTGAATCTTTACGTAGGAACTTGAAAAGATTACACAAAACAGGTATAACACCAAAGTTCCTATACGCAGTAGCAACCTATCAGAACCCCTCTGGGGAATCCATCTCACTTGAACACCGTAAAGAGCTACTGGAAATAGCATCAGAATATGATTTTGTCATAGTCGAAGACGACCCATACGGTGATCTGATCTTCGAAGGAGAAAAATTACCACCAATTAAAGCATTAGACACAAAAGGCAGGGTAATCTACATAGGTACCTTCTCAAAAATTCTAGCCCCGGGTTTAAGACTAGCCTGGGTGATAGCATCAGAGGAAATCATAAACAAATTCGCTCTAACAAAACAATCCACAGACCTATGCTCAAACGTGTTCTCACAATACGTAGCATATGAGTACATAAAAGGTGGTTACTTGGACAAGCAAATCGAACAAATAAAAAAACTTTACAAACACAAAAGAGACGTCATAATAGAAGCACTAGAAAAATACTTCCCAAAAGAAGTAAAATGGACTGTACCACATGGTGGCATGTTCCTCTGGGTAACCCTACCAAAACATCTAAACACACGACTTATGTTTAGAAGAGCGATAGCAAAAAAAGTCGCATACGTAGTTGGGGATGCATTCTACCCAGATGGGAGCAACTACAACTCAATGAGGCTTAATTTCTCTTACTCAGAAGACGATATTATAAGAGAGGGGATAAAAAGACTTGGGGAGTTAATCAAAGAAGAAATGACCATCTCATATGATAAAGAAAGCTACTACGTAGAAGGCGTATAAAAAAAGCTGATCAGATATCAAACAAGTTTTTCTTACTAGATTTTGATGTCAGAACCTTATCAATCCTCTGTTTGATGTCCTGTATCTGAAAAGGTTTCTCTATATAATCATCAGCTAAAAAAGCACCAGCATCCTTAGCTATTCTATCTGTTCTAGCAGTTAGCAAAATTATTGGAATGGTTTTCCACGAATCATTCTGTTTAATCTTATTTATAGTCTCCCAACCTGTCATACCAGGCATCATAATATCAAGTAAGATAACATCTGGGATCTCACTAGTCAATAATTTAAGGCATTGCTCTCCACTATTCGCACCAATAATACTAAAATCAGGATCCAATGCCTCTAAACCATGTTTAACAGTATAAATAATACTTGGGTCGTCATCTACCACCATTATTTTTTTGGTCATACTTACCAACCATTAGTATACATATTTTATTAAATTAATTTTTCATTTATCCTCAGACAATCTTAGAGTGAAACGAAAAGTTGAACCTTTACCTCTACCATCGCTCTCAGCCCAAATACGACCACCATGTCTTTCAACAATACGTTTACAAATACTGAGACCAAGGCCACTACTATCTAGGTCATGTCTGGATTCATCAGCTTTATAGAACTCATCAAAAATATGATCAATCTCCTCAGGAGTCATACCCATACCAGTATCTTTAATAGATACAGTGACAAAACCATCTTTTTTCTCCGCATCGACAACGATCTTACCTTTTTCATCTAAAGTGTACTTAACTGCGTTAGTAAAAAGGTTTTTAACGAGCTCCTCTAATTTAATTTTATCTGCCTTAACAATGATGTCATCTTGGATGTTATTTTCTACTTTAAAATTATTTTCTTCAAAGAAAAACTGCTGATTTGAAATGATATCATCGATCTCTTTTTTAATATTCAAGTCCTCTATATCAAATTTTATATTCGGCGAATTTAAACGAGCGAGCTGTAAAATTTTAATAACAAGATCTTTCATATAGTTGACATTACTAATAATAACGTCCAGCTGCTCTTTGATTTTAGGATCCTTTTCTTTATCCCTCAAAATAGGTAATAGGCCAACAAGTGGTGTTAATGGGTTTTTAAGATCATGACCAAGTTGACTGATAAAATCATCTTTCTGTTTGAGGAGACGCTGAACCTCAGCAGTTCTCTCCTGAACCTTCTTTTCAAGTTCCTCATTTAACCGATATAACTGATTTTGAACTGATTTTAATTCGATATTCTGCTGGTTAATGTATCTTTTTGCTTCCTCCAAATCTGCGATTGTTTTTTTAAGATCTAACATAATGTTAAGCATCGCTGTTTTATTTTTCTCTAGAATCTCAACTTTCTTTCTCAACTCTTCTTTTGATACCTCTAATTCCTTTGTCCTTTCATAAACCTGATCTTCAAGTTTTTTACTGTACCTCCCGATTTCATCTCTTGACTGTTTCAGCTCAGATATCATATTATTGAATACAAAAGCGAGATTACCTAGTTCATCACGTGAATTGATTTTTACGTGCGTATCCAAATTACCGCCACCAATCATCCTAGCTGCATCTGAAAAAACAGTGATTGGTTTTAAGATAATTTTTCTTAATGCATACATAAAACTAATAACTAGTATAAAAAGACCAAACACAGATATAGTGACTAGATTTTTTATTTGAATGTTGAGCGCAGCATAAGCCCGATCCATAGAAAGGATAATCTCATATGTACCAACTATCTGCCCAGAGAGATGAATAGGAGTGATCACAGTTAAAATATGAGATCCCCTAACGTTCATAGGAATACTGTATATAACACCTTTTTCATATGATTGAAGATTATAAGAGCTAGAAGTAGTACCTATGTGTTCTCCATTGCTGGATACAAAAACCTTTAATTCATCATCTTTTGGTAGATTAAGACTTATCTCCAAGACCTCTAGGTTAAGATAAATAAATTTCTGGATGTAGCCCTGCAATTTTTCTGTATCTTCTAATTCAGCCCTACTTCTTAGACTAGCATCAAGAGCCTGAACAAGAGATATAGCTTTATCAGAATAGTTTTTCTCAAAAAATTTAGTTTGATTCATTACATATATATATGTAATGCTAAAAATAACAATAGCTGATATCAAGACAACAATTAATGTCAATTTCAATGAAAGACTAAACTTAAGTCTCATGTTCATATTCACCTTTTAACATCCCATCCTAAATTATGGTAACATCTCAAATATTGAATATCATACTATACTCTAACTTTCCAGAAACCATTTTTCCTTAAGTTCATCCATTTTGCCGGTTTCACCTAAACTAACAATTACGCTATTGATCTCATCCACTAGAGCCTTCTCTCCTTTTTTTACAGCAATACCATAAAATTCATTTGTAAACGGCATCCCAATTAACTTAAGACCAGGTTTATCTTTTATCAAAGCCACCCCGGTAGGATAATCAACAATAATAGCATCTATTTTCCCAGCTATTAAATCTAGTAGTGCCAATTCATAGTTTTGATAACTCATAACTTGAGATGAGCTATTTGTATACTTCAAAGCCTCTTCTTCACCAGTAGTATTCCTTTGAACACCTACGGTCTTATTAAAAAGATCTATTTCGGATTTAATATCCATGTTACTAGCATTTACAATTATGATTTGACCTGCATTCAAATAAGGTCTGCTGAACAGAACTTGCTTAGATCTCTCTGTAGTTATTGTAATAGCAGCTATTATCATATCAACTTCACCCTTTTCCAGAGGAACAGAAATATTGTCAAAAAGATATGGGTAATCCTTGATTTCAGTTTTAACACCAAGATGCTTAGCAATCATCTCTGCAATATCGATATCAAAACCCAAAATACTACCATTTTTATCTACATATTCCATAGGCTCAAATGGAGTACATGTTCCAACTTTTAGCACACCCGCCTCTTTTATTTTTTTAATAGTAGGATCCATTTCATTTGATTCAATACAACCTGCAAAAAAAATTAACAGAATAATACACAACCCCAAACCAGATATCATTTTTTTCTCCATTCCAACACACCCCAAATTTTTATTCTATAACATACCTAGATTTTTCTCCATATTTTTTACAGAGCTCATTTATCTCTTTTTTTAAATTAATCATCATGATCTCCCGATCGATTGTAACCTTCTGGAATTTTTCAAGCTCGTCGATTTTCTCTTTTAACTTATCTTCTACAATTCTGCGTTGATTGATATCAAAAGATGTTATCAACAAAGCAGGTTTTCCTTCCAGAACAATAAATGTTCCCACATAATTTATCCAACATTCTTTACCTTCCTTTGTTATAATTTTGATTTCGCCTCCCAGAGATGCACCTTCCTTTTTTTCTAGAGCAGAAATCTCCTCTTTAACAATATTTCTTGAATCGGGATGCACCAAATCCAAAAAACTTATACCCTGCATCTCTTCCCTGCTATAACCTGTTATTCGTTCAATGCTAGGATTTACATAATAAATTTTGGTATCTTTAATTATGATAATACCAGCGGCGGTATTCTCAGCTAATTTCTGAAATTGTTCTTTACTTTCCCTTAATGCCTCCTCCATTTTTTTCTGTTTGGAAACATCATGAAATACAACAAGGTCAGCTGGCTTATTATCATATTCGATTTTTATTCCTTTTACCTGCAGTTGCCATATTTTGCCATCTTTAGAAATTGCTTCAATCTCATATGTATCTAAAATTTCCCCAAGCATTCTTTTCGCTAAATTTTTAACTAATATTGCTTTACTTTTTGCTGTTATAAAATTTGTTTTTATAAAGTTCATTCCAATTAATTCTTCCTTTTTTACCCCTGTCATCACCTCAACCTTATCAGATATCTCTAAGAATTTTCCTTTTTTATCAACAATGACAACAGGATCAACCATCAGATTAATTAGAACTCTAAGAGTCTCCTTAGCACCAGTTGAAATCCTCAAAAATGACTTCGTTTCATTCTTATATTTAAACCCATCGTCTTTACCATAATCTAAACCATTATTTGATTGTTTTTCAGAAGTTTTTATGCTTAAAATAGTCTGCTGCTGTAACTTACCTTTTAATTCTTCTTCTCTTAATGTTTTGACTATTTCTGGTTCATCTTTCATATAAACCCCATCAAAAATAACTTATCTAAAAGATTTTTATATTTGAAAGTGAACCTAACAGCAATGAGAACTATTGTACTACTTGCTTGACATCCCATCCAATAATTGAAACAAATTTTTTATATAAAAAATTAACTGGAAAGAAATATGATTTTTTTATTTATTTGTTTAGTACCATCGTCTCGCTTTAATTCTAACCATAGGATCTTCTGATATTTCACATATTTTTCTAGCTAGATCCTCGAATCCTTCAACAGTGTTTATATCGAATCTACCAAGAGGTGTACCTTCGCTGTCGACCAAGGTGACAATGCCAGATGAAACTAACTTTTTTATGCTATCTTTGGCAGTTTCTGTTTCTTGGGATATGTTCATTCTACTAATCTCTTGTTGCTGTAGTTGTTTTTCTAGTAGTTCTGTGATAAAGAGAGATCTATCCCCCATTGTATTTCTCAGATCTATTTCATCGATTATGTTTAGGGGCAGCTCTAAAAATATTGTTCTTTTTTCCATATGGTCTATAGATTATTGATTTACTATATTAATTTTTAGTAAAAATTTTTGAAGATTTTTTATAATAGATAAAAAAAGAAAAATTTGTAGTTTTTTATTATCGAATGATTAGATTTTTTAGGGCAAACTGAAGCAACTGGTTGTTCTGTGTCCCAACTTGGGAAGAGGAAAAACTAACACTGAGTGTAAAGTTCGTCCAATCACTCTCGTCACCATATGAATCCCTAGCCTTTGCTTTGATGGTATATGTTCCTGTAGACTTCCATTTGTGTTTTACACTAGCGGGTTGCCCTGATTCATAAGGTCCAAACCATTCGCTGCTACCACCACCCCAGTCAACGTAATATTTAATATTGTCTCCATCAAGATCTATTGAAGTAATTGTGAAAAGATAAGATATACCTGGTTTGACATTTGTTGGTCCTTCTATCTCTGGTTTTTCTGGTGGATTGTTTTCAACAATTGATATCGGATGTGGATCTGACCAGAGACTAGAAACACCGTTTATGTCTTTAGCTTTAACCCTTATTTCGTAATCTCCAACTACAGACCATGAATGTGATGCAGTCACTGTTTCACCAGAGCTGTAAGGTCCAAGCCAATCACTGAAATTACCATCATCCCAGTCAAATAAGTAAAAAATACTTTCTCCATCTGGTTCAGTAGTGTTACTGGAAAATGAATATTGTTTGTTATAAACACCATGGTTAGGACCACTTGGTGTAGAAGGTTTTTCTGGTGGATTACTTGGGTTGTTACGCCATATTTTAACAGAGGAGTCACCTAGTACATTATATGCCTCAAAATAATATTGTGACATTCCTCCACCACCATAATATTGATAAAGGTAAAAAAGTCCCATGTTTGTCATTCCACCAATGGTTTCAAGATTGTCTTCCCACCATGCTTTAAACGTTCTTCTTTCTAGTATATCATCTTCATCCCAGTATGTATAATCTGAGGCTCCCCAGAATGCAAGGCCTGCTTTATTTTGTGCACGTAACCATGTTTCGCCAAAGCATTCACTAACAGTAAATTGACCTGTTAAACAAGCATGACTACAAACAAATGGATACATGCCATAATTTGTAAGAGCATTAACATTTGATTGTGAAAAAGGTGGACCATCAGCCCAGCTAGTAGTGCTACCATGACCAGAATATACTGCCAGGGATCGTCCATTGTTTAATACTTCACTTACTTGGGCTGTTGTTGCACCATAGGTATGACAATAGAGTTTATCACAAGTGTATTCATTGGGAATCAAATAAATTTCAATTACATAATTATGGGTTCCTTCTGAGACTTGATAATTATCATTTGATGCCATAAACGCTGCTTTTTTTATCCAATCATAAGACTCAAAACTTCCTGATTCATAATAAATGGTTTTTTCCACCATGTTTGTCACCTGCTGTGGTGTTTCAGCAGGGAATCTACTTATGATAATATCAGGGAAATAATTACCAGTATCAATTGTAACATAATATAAATCGGTACAGGTTCCTGTTGCTGTTCCAGTCCATACTGGGACTTGTCCTGAGTCACCAACCAGTAATACATAAGATGGTGGATTTGGCCAGTTGTTATAAGCATCAACAATGTAAGCCTTTATATTCTCCTTTGTAGGACCACCAGGAATTTCTGATGTTTTCTTAACTGTTACATCAAAACCTTTACTTGTTTTCCAGTTTGCAAATGTTTGAATATTATTATAAAAATCGTCATAAACAATTATTAAATAGCCTTCTTGGTCTTTTGGTGGATTATCTGCAAAATTTTCGTAGTAGCCATAGTTCACAAATGTTTTCTGTAATAGTTGTTCAAATGATGGTGTAGCGTATCTTTCAATAGTAGATAGTGTTTGTTTCATATTGCTGTCTGGTAGATCAATTTGAAGAATACATGAGGTTAAAAGTTTGAGTTCAGCAGATACCGGGTTATATTGAACAGGTGATATCTCGACAACTGCAAATCTATGGCTTCTTATCTCACCTATCTGAGTAATTTTTGCTATTTCATTTGGAAGGAATGCATTAGTACTGTAGTATTCCTCATCGATTACAAACTCTTGGTTTACATTTGGTATTTTTGGGACAGATGGTTGAACTGGTAGAACCATTTTTGGTAGATGCAGCCCTTCAAGAGAGACGTGTTCCCAGGATGTTGATTTAATTTTTATTTGTGGTTGTGCACCCTGTGGTATTTCTATTGTTCTTACTATCGTTGGTAGTTTTGCTTCGCCGATGTTTGTGGTAAAGCCTTCATTTGGTAGCTCTAATGTAGTATAATCTCTTGTTTTTGTATGAATGCTTGAAAATTTTAGATCAGGTGGGTTTACCATGATTTCTATTGTTGATTCATCGATTTGGTTAACCTCGAAAATTTGGTTGTTAACCTTTTGGTTTATAATATTTGATTTTAGGTTTATTCCAATAACAGGTGTTATAACACCTAAAAGAAATACTATAGCTGCGCCAATAACTCTTATTTTTTTTGTGTTTCTCCACATATTTTTATAACCCCCCCAACGCAGTTAACTAATGTTAAATAGATATACTTTTTGTATCATAGGAGAGTTTTACCTAAATTTAGTGTTTTATCCCAACTTTAGTTTTAGTATAAGTTGTTTTATTAATGGTAATTGTTCTGTAATTTTTTCTAGGAATCTAATGAGTATTGAGTTGATTGTGATTTTACGTGGTACTGTAATTTCTAATAGAACCCATTCGCTTTCTGCACCAGAATTATCTTTTGCTTTTGCTTTTATTGTATATGCTCCTTTTTTGTTCCAAATATGTGATAATGTTATTTCTTCACCTGAGTTATATGGTCCTAGCCATCCAGTGTTTGTATTATCCCCCCAGTCAATGTAGTAAGAAACATTATCACCATCAGGATCTGTTGTTGAAATAGTGTATATGGATTCAGTCCCTGGTTTAGCTGTTTTTGGTCCGTCTATTGTTGGTTTGTTTGGTGGATTGTTTTGTACAAGTTGAACTATAACCTTTTTTATCGTACTGAAGTCCCCCCAGCCGTGTTGGGTGTTGTGTCCTTTTACTCTGTAGTAGTATGTACCGTTGGTTTTATCTGTTATGTCATAGAAGTTGTTGGTTATTGAGTTTGATAATGTGTTTATGTTGTTGAATTTAGGAACTGGTGATATATCATCTACGTAAAAACCCTCCTGTAAGGTATATTCATCGGTTGCATAACGGAATCTTATAAAAACAGAATCCCCAATGTAATTATCAAGACTGTATTCTTTATAAACCCAATTAGTAGATGAACCGCAAAATGAGTCTAATACCTCGTAGTATCGCCCGTCTCTACTGACTTCAACAAAAGCATAATCATATTTGTTCTCAGTATTGTACCAACACCAAAAAGATAATTTTGTATCCTCTTCAACAGGTAAAGGTACAACGGTTGTCATTGTTGAAACGTCATTATTTGCATATCTGGATTTATAACTAAAACTTGGGGAATGATATCTATTAGTAACAATAGTAAAACCATCTAAGTTCCACAAAGCAGAACCTGATTCAGCATCATCAGTATTTAAAACCAAATCTGTAAGTTCATCAAGTTGGAAATAATCAGGATTTGCATCAGGATTTTTCTCCTGCCAAGTAACAGTATAATTTCCATCTATATCAATGGGCAGCTCATCAATAATTGGAGGTATAACTCTGGGTACAACATTATTTTTTATGTTTTCAGCTTCTTGGAGTAAATATAGAGCTCCATCAAAATTTTCTTGGCAGATTTGATCAAGATAACTAGCTGAAGGTTGAAATGTTGAGCAAGCCTCTATTGTATAAGAGAACGTTGGTCTACCCTGTATATAATGACCATAACCATAAGACCAATCATTTGTGTCACCAGTTGTAGGATAAAGAGTACAACTTTGTTGAGGAGTATAGGTACCACTACCACTTTGGCGTGTAATTTTTGAGGCAATTCCTTCACCAATTTGTTTTAGGTAATTTTTATCAGGAGCATAGGCTGATGTATAACCCCAGGGCCACATAACAAGTTCGCTATATGTATGCCAACTGATAGATGCACAAATATCATTGTTAAGAAAGATATCACGTATTGCTTGTGTTTCATACTCTGAAAAAGGAGAAGGCCCACAATATACTTCTTGACTAGGTTCATGTGTGGCAGCTCGTTGAAAAACAGACCCCCATGATCCCCATGGATCACCATCACTGGAACCGCCATAGTTACGATTTAAATCAACACCTATTCCTCCTGAATAGGGTTTTCTGTTTTTACGCCAATCGTTACCCAAATCATGACAATAATAATAACCATCTGAATTAACACAAGCAACTAAGAAGAGTCGTACATTATTAACAATATTTGTAATTGTTGAATTACTACCATATTTAGAAGTTAATTGATTAGCAATAAATAAACAAATTTCAACTGTTGGCCATTCACGTGCATGATGTAAACCCATAAAAAATACACCAGGTTCACCTTCATCAACACCAGGGTTATCAGTTATCTCCAAGCACCAGATATTGCGACCTTCGTAGGTTGTACCAATGCTATAAAGACTAGTGATACTTGGGTAATTATTTGCTATGTTTTGGAGTATACTCTCAATCTGAGCTAGTGTATGATATGAGCCTCTAACTGAGTCTTCATATTTTTCCAGATCCCAGATGAGAACATCATAGTTTAGGTTTAAATTTTCTAAATCCGATAGCATATAAACTGGAATTATAACATCAACATATTCCCCAGTACGGGCACTTACAACTTCCATTTCACGAAGAATATCCAAATAGTTTTGATAAGAGTTAATTCTTACAAGCACCAGAGTAGAATCATCAGAGTTTTCATTCCCAGTCACAGGCATAACAACAGCGATCAACAGCGTAAATAAAAAAATGCTTGCTATCTTTTTTTTCATAAACCTTTCTCCCCAGATTAACAAACGTTAATACAATGGTTTATTATAAAATTTTGCATCATAACGAATAAGTATGATTTTATCGGTTTTTCTAAAGTTAATATGTTATTTTTTATAACTGGGCTTTTTTATTTTTTTGATATTTTTTCATTTCGCCAATTTTTCTAGATATATTTAAATAGTATTACTGACAAAGTATGACATGTTATATTGTAGCACCATACTTGTAGGTGATGAGGAGATGAAGAGAATTAAAAATAAACTTATTGTTTCAATACTAACTTTAACAATTATGATAGTTGCTTTATTTCCAGCAGTAAATGCAGGGCTAAGTATCGCAAGTAAGGATACAAGTGTAAATCTTACAACTTCAAACGATTCCAAACTATCTGATAATAATCTAAATAACAATCAAGATTCAAATAATAACCAAATATCTGATGATACATTAAGTAACAACAAACTATCAAATGCAAACAACAATGGCATAGGGAATGACTCATTAAGTAATGGGCAAATATCAGATGATATATCGTCTGGATATACAGAAAAACTCAACAAAACAACTGATGAATTAATGGGCACAATCGAAGGAGAGCTAGAAACCAAGGCTAAAATCGGTACTTTTTGGTGGTACAGGGGTGATGGTGGTCTGATATATGCTCAAGGTGATGCAAATGGTTTCGCTAACACATTAGCAGATGATGGTTGTATATGGTCGATTAACAAAAATAGTGAAGATAATGAGTTGTATGATTATTATATTCAGGATGGACCTAATGAGCTCGTTGACAATGTAGATATAGCATATTTTGTTGGGCATGGCGGCAAAACTGTTTTAGGGATTTACAAGCCCTTTAAATATACAATTTGGGATAATCCTTCTGTAGTAGAATCACTTTTGTGTAAATGGGGAGACGATGGCCCAAACAAATGGGTGGTGTTAGCAACTTGTTTCGCAGCACATGGAGGACTCTTAGGATTTCAAAGAGCATTAAAAGGAACAAATATGATCCTCGGGTGGGACACGATATGTAGTGACGCACTATATGGCCAAGTGTTTGCAAATAAAATAATAGAAGGGATGAAACTAAAAGAGGCATGGTTTGAGACAGCAGATGAATGCGAGCATGTTCATGCTAGGGCAAAGATTTTAGGTGAAGATGTATCTGTTGGTAACGATTACCTTAAAGGGTATGGAAGCTACGCAAACCCAGAAGTTGACTTATTATACACCTGGTGGACGCATGAAGTAAAAGGCTGGCAGGAAAATTATGATTGGGTTTCACCTGATAACCACAACAATCTATGGGAAAACCCAAGTCTATCTTATGATAACCATGATCCTGATTATGCCAATGACCCTCTATATAAGGCTGATACATATTCAATATTCAGAAACATAAATTCTGATAATCCTGATTGGACTGAACCCCTTGTTTTAACATTAGATGAACCAACAACAATAAGGGGTTTCCGGATAATAGCAAATAAATATGCCACTTATAATAGTGGAACCCATGTTGAAGAACCAGTTTTTGATAAAATGAAATTAAGCTTCTATGAAGATGGTAACGATCAGCCTGTAACAACAGTAATTCTAGATAATTGGGAAAGTAGAGCCTGGAGGATCATAGATTTTGAGGAAGGGGGCATATATCAGGCACAAGCAACAATTGTTGGAGAAAGAACGCCGACAGTTACGAGTGTGAAAATAGAGGTACACAAGATCACTAACAAGAGTTTCGATGAATATCCAGTCAGGATAAGCGAATTTGATTTCTGGAGTGTTTCAACACCTGATATACCTACACAAAATATGGGTTACAATATTGTACCTCAGCAATATAACGAAGAATTCTTTGGGTCCATAGCAAGCAGAATGGATATAAACGGAGATGTTGAATACAACGACAGCCAAGGAACATACAAGGTAGAAGACTATGAAAAATCCCTGAAATATGAGACGAAAACCGGTATTTTGAGTTATATCAACCCAAGTAAAGCATATCCAACAGCCTTCAGTAAACCTATGATACCCAATGATGCTGATGTAGAAGCTATAGCCAAGAACCTCCTAATAGAATGCGGGATACCAGCTAATGAGGTCAAAACTACATTAATTACCTATGATACACAAGGCTGCGGTAATAAAATCACGGGTGTTACCTTATACGAATGGATTATAACAAAAACTGTTTACCTAAAGAGGCAGATAAATGATGTAGCCCTACCAGGAACTATAAAGGTAACTATAGGAGAAAACGGTGATATTGCATCATTTAAAATTCCAATGCAAACATTAGAACAAACAACAAATCAAAATCAAAACACTCAAAACGTTCAGAATGCTGGTATGAACAACCAATTAATAAATCGGTTACATACCAGACTAATTTCGTTGATCTCATCGATTAAGTTCAATACTTCATCTATTTCTTCTAAATTCAATTAAACAAAAAATGTGTTGTTATAGGACATATTATTCATTATCTTAATTGTACAAGGCCATGTAGAGATGGATTTATAGGTGTCGGCAGAGTTGCATTACGGAGTCTTTTGAGAGCATATAGTTGCTCATGTTCACCTAATTTTGCTTTTTTAATCGCATCTTCTAACATTTCAATAGAATGGGAATAAGTTGACAAATCTACAGGATGAGGCACCCCATCTTTACCACCATGAGCAAAGGTGTAACGAATTGGGTCTTCCCAAGAAGGTTTCTCACCATAAATGAGATCAGAGATCAAAGCAAGTGCTCGAATAGTTTTTGGACCAACACCTTTTATAGCCAATAATTCTTCATAGTTTTTTGGCTGGAAGTCGTATATTTCTCTCATTTTTTGCCAGTCGATAGATTGTGGCATATCAAGATACTTAGGTTGTTGTTTATTTTGTTGGGGATACAGCCAATTATCCAGTGTTCGTTGATTTTCTGATCTGGTTAGTTCCGTCCAATCACATTTAAGATGTTGAGGGTTATCATTGACTAAATCAACAGATATTTTTTGAGCGGAGACGCTTTGTTTTGCTGTCATATCAAGTACTCTTTCTTGACGGTTGTTCCCAACGATTGCTTTATGTGGTTCACAAACGAAACTATCCATATTTTCTGAGAACCAGTGATACCGCCGTGCATACGATGTTTCATCGCACATCCCCTGTTGGATTACCGCCCATTTGCCTTTTTCAGAAAAGATGAGGACATGGTGATAGAGATCATATCCATCTTGTATAGCTGTGTTATCAACTTTCGCAGTCATACGACTAGAATACTGCAGCTCTTTGATCGAAGTAGTTGAAAGATTATAAAGTTCTCCAATTTTTTCGATTTCTTCTGGTGTTTTTCTCGATATTTTACCTTTCCCACCAGTAATCGCTAAACCAAATTCCTGCGGATCAATCGCCTCTTTTAATGCACCACAGGTCACAGTAGTACATCCCGAACTGTGCCAATCATAGCCGAGAACACATGACAGAGCTTGAAACCAAAAAGGATCAGATATTCTCCTTAAAAACTCGTCTCTTCCATATTCATAGACTATAACTTCAGTGATTTCTCTAGATAAAGCAACCATTCTCTTGAACAACCATCGTGGTGCTTTACCAGGATGAAGAGGAAGATTAGCAACACCAGTTCTCTGCATAACTAAATTTTTGATTAAAATAATCAAATATAACCTTTTTCCATGGGTCAACAAAAGTATTAAAGTTTTAAAGGCAAAGTTCCTGAATAGTTTCAATGACCCCTATTTTAAGTATATAAACAAGAAACAACAATACTACTATCAGATAAGACAGATGTTGCGGGGGACATGCCAGCCCCTTTCGGGGGTATGCTGGCATTTCTGCCACATTTAATGGTTTAGATTCATCCGACTCCTTCCAATCCCATCCTCCTCTCCTATTTTTTTTTTTGTTTTATACGACAGTCTTTTTTAATGATACAGCATACATATCTGAGTAATGAAACGAAAGTTATCATCATTTGATATCTATGTAATAATCAATGAACTGCAGGAACTGGTTGGATGTTACATAGATAAAATCTATCAACCTACTCATTACGAGTTAATTATTAGAGTTAGCAATAGTAAGACTAAGCAGAAAGAGAATTTGTTTATCAGAAACGGGGAGCTTATATGTCTCACTCAGAAGCAAATAGATGCACCTGTGAAGCCAACTAATTTTTCTATGGTTTTACGTAAACATTTGCTCAATGGTAGAATCTCTGAGATAACACAACATGGATTTGATAGGATCATCAAGTTAGGTACCAGTAAAAAAGAGGGAAACTATCTTTTGGTTTTAGAGTTTTTTTCAGATGGTAACATAATACTAGTTGATCCTGATGGAAAAATTGTTGCTCCATTAACCTCTCAGCGTTGGTCTATTAGGACTATAAAAACGCATGAGAAATATATGCCTCCGCCAGAGCAGGTTAATCCATTTGATCTTACTTTTGAGGAGTTTACAGAGATATTGAGTAAAAGTAAGGTGGATCTTGTTAGAACATTGGCGGTTAATGTTAATCTCAGTGGGCGTTATGCTGAAGAGGTATGCAGGAGAGCAGATGTTGATAAAAACATAAAAATCAAGGATTTAGATGAAAAAGATGTTAAGAGGATTTTTGCGGTTTTAAAAAAGTTTTTGGATCTGTTTAGAAACAAAGAGTTCAAACCGGTTTTAGTTAAAAAAGATGATGAGGTAGTTGATGTTTTGCCTTTTGAGTTTAAGGATTATTTTGATTATAGTTTTGAAAAAATAGATAGTTTCGCTAGAGCGTTGGATGTTTTTATTGATTTTGAAAAAGAGGAGAAACATGAGGTTAGTGTGAAAGATAAAAAAATCGAGAGGCTGCAAAGACAGCTTGTTCAACAGCAGGGTTCTGTGGTTGAGCTGGAAAAAAAGATGAATGAGAGGAAGTTCGAGGGGGACCTTATTTACCTGAATTTTCAACAAATCGATGCTTTGCTGAATGAGATTACTGAGGTACTTAGTCATAAGGATAAAGATGAAGGGGTTGAACGTATTAACAGGAATGAGTTTGTTAAAAATTTTGATCCTTTGTCTAATGAGCTTGTTGTTTTACTTAAGGATAAAGATGGTAAGAGTCATGAGGTGAGTCTTGATTTTCGTGTTAATGTTGCTGAGAATGCTAATAGGAAATATGATGAGAGTAAAAGGTTGAAAGATAAGTTGGTTGGTGCGCTTGAGTCTATTGAGAAAACAAAGGAGATGATAGAATTTGTTGAAAAACAGTCGTTTCATGAGGAGAAAAAGAGGACTAGGGAGTCTGGTAAAAGGTTTTGGTTTGAGGATTTCAGGTGGTTTATCTCTAGTGATGGTAATGTTGTTGTTGGGGGTAGGGATGCTGTTAGTAATGATAAGGTTGTAAAAAAATATCTTAGGGAGGGGGATCGTTATGCTCATGCTGATGTCCATGGTGCTCCTAGTTGTGTGATTAAAAGCAGGAATGTTAACGATGAATTAGTTCCGATTTCTGATAAGACTCTTGAGGAGGCTTGTTTGTTTGCCTCTGTTTATTCTAGGGCTTGGAAGCAGTTTGCTGAGGCGCAGGCGTATTGGGTTAACCCTGAGCAGGTGAGTAAGACTCCTGAGAGTGGGGAGTTTCTGCCGCGTGGTGCTTTTGTTATACGTGGTAAAAGAAACTATTGTAGGTGTAAGCTTGTTATGGCTGTTGGTGTTGTGAAGATAAATGGGATTAGGAAGGTTATGGGTGGTCCTGTTGATGCTGTAAAAAAGTTGTCTGATAAATACGTGGTATTGAGTCCTGGTGATATAAAAAAAAGTGTTGTAGCTAATAGGTTGGCAAGGGTGTTTGATGTCTCAACTGATGTTGTTGATAGGGTTCTACCACCTGGTGATTTAAATGTTGTTGAAACAGTTGGATTCAGGTTTGATCAGGGGGAAATATAGTGAGGTTAGTCCATAAGGATCTAAAACATGGTGAGATAAAGCTTGTGCCAGAGAACCTTGATGATATCTGGCATCTTTACAACATAATAGATGAGGGTGATCTAGTTAGGGCTGTTACTTTTAGGACTAGTGAGCAGAAGGATGATAAGATACGTTCTAAGAAAACAGAGAAGAAACGTATGAAACTAGGCATTAGGGTTAAGGAGGTAAAGTTTCATGAGTTCTCAGACAGGTTACGTGTACTAGGAGTTATAGAGGAAGGACCTCAGAACCTTGGTTCATACCATACGTTTAACATAGAGGCAGAGCAGATAGAACCAATCACGATAGTTAAAGAGGAATGGAAGGATCATCAGCTTAAACGCATAGAGGAGGCTGTGAAACTTAGTTACCAACCCATAGTGGTTTTTGTGTCACTTGATGATGACTCTGCTACTGTAGCTGTTCTCAGACAGAGTGGTGTACAATGGATCGCTGACATTGACTCTAAAAGATCTGGTAAGATGTACGAGAGTGAGGATAAAACAAATGAGTATTACGGTGAGATAATATCTCTGATTAAAAACTATAAGAAAAAGGATTCACCATTGGTTGTAGTAGGACCAGGTTTCACAAAAGAACATCTCATAGAATATGGTAAAAACAAAGACAAAACACTTTTTGAAAAATGTTACTCACATGGGACTAGCACTGCTGGCATGAATGGTGTACAAGAAGCTATAAAAACAGGGGTTGTAGAAAAAATAACAAAAGAAAACAGGGTGGTTTTTGAGACGAAACTAGTTGAAAAACTTTTTGAGGAAATCAAAAAAGATGGGCTGGCAACCTACGGTGAAAAAGAGGTAACAGGGGCTTTGAATAGTGGTGCCGTAGAGAGATTGTTGGTGTCAGATTTTATTATTAGAACAACAAATGGTGAAGAACTGCTTAAGCTTGCAAAAAAAACAAACAGTGAATTCACCATAATAAATAGTATGAATGAGGCTGGTAAAAAACTAGAAGGACTTGGCGGGATAGCAGCACTGCTAAGATTTAAAATATGAAGAGAAAGAAGGAAAAAAAAGTATGTTTTTTAGATACGACCAAAGTTACCGATAGAAGTTATTCTACCAAGATAAGAGGTTTCTTTAGCTGGTGGTTCCTCTGGAGGAAGTTCCTCACCAGATTCTTCTATCATTGGTGTGTAGTACTCATAAGTGACCTTCAAATTGAAACCATTGCCCTTGTCTTTCAGGAATTTTAGTAACCTGATGATTCTTTCCCCAGTTTTAACACTAGCAGTAACATCAAAGGAGGCGCTGTTTTTATCACTGAACATGTCATTTATAATATCTTCTGCAGCAGTAGTATCATTTGCTTCAACAGAATCAACTGTTGGAATATCATTTATATTAAATGTAAAGGTTTTATTTCCGCTTCCTTTATCACTATATAGCTCAGTTTTTCCGCCGAGGCTTATTTTGACTGTTAATGTATCATATCCTCTTTTAAGGATTAAACCATAGATATGATCATCTTTCCATGTTATTTGAACATCGGCAGAAGTTAAAACACTTCCCTCAGGCACATCAACACTAAAATTACCATTATATGGCTTCTTTTTTTCTGCATATAAGTTGGTTATGGTCTTCTGGCCAGTTTGTCTAGTCCAAATGACATCATATGTTTTTGTCATCGGAGTTATGGTTATTTCTGGAGCTGGCTCTTGGTACAAAACTATTGCAAATGCTGCTACAATCAGTATAACTACTGCTGAGACGGTTATAATTTTATCATTTCTACTTAGCACCATAGGTTCACCATTTTTAGTTTTTTTAATAGGTAATTTTATTTTTCTATATTTATAAGTATATTATCCCCTTTATTAATCTTTCTACTTGTTTATTACCTATTTACCTATTATATAGATATAATATATAAGATTCTACCTTTTTAAATTTTTTGTTTTTTATAATTATCTATTATCATTGGAATTGGGTTATTACATTTTAAGCATTTGCCATCCTTTAAACCACAGATATTTGTGGAATAACCAAGTCTCTCAACGCAAAGATTCCCACAACTAGGACAATACGTATTCTCATAGTCTCCATGGGGAACATTACCCAGATAAGGATATAAAATGCCTGATTCTTTTGCTACATTGAATATTTTTTGAAGGGTGTGCATAGGAGTCATTGGTACACCAAGCAACCTGTTATCTGGATGGAAACGAGAGAAATGAACCGGTGTGTCATCACCTAGTTTTTCTACAACCCAGTTACAGAACTTTTTGATCTCATCTATAGAGTCATTATAACCTGGTATTACAAGGTATGTTAGTTCTATATATATTTCTAGCTTTTTTGAGAGTTCACATGTTTGTAGCACTGGTTGTAGTTTTGCTTTGCATATCTTTTTGTAGAATTCCTCTGTGAATGCTTTTACGTCTATGTTCATCGCATCTAGGTATTTTGATAGTTCTTTTAGCGGTTCTTCGTTAATATAACCGTTAGTTACATATACTGTGTATAGCCCCTGTTTTTTTGTTAAAACCATGGAATCGTAGCTATATTCGTGCCATATGGTAGGCTCGTTATATGTCCATGCTATGCCTCTGCAACCATGTTGTTTTGCTAGTGAGACTGCTTCTTCTGGCATAATGTTTTTTATAAAAAAAACATCTGGTGTAGCAGTTGATATAGTGTAGTTTTGGCAGTGTTCGCATTTAAAGTTACATCCCACAGTACCAAGTGAGAATGCGTCTGTACCAGGGTAAAAATGGTACAACGGCTTTTTTTCTATAGGATCTGAAGCTATAGATGAACAAGAGCCATATATCAGGGTGTATAGTTTACCATCCTCATTCTTGCGTACGTTGCATATACCGGTTTTGCCATCGTTTATTTTGCAGTTATGTGGGCAGAGATGGCATTGAACCTTTTTGTCAGCTAGCTTCTCCCAAAATTTTGCTTCTTTCTTCATTATTATGGTCTATATAAGTAGAATAAGGTGTTTATATATATTGTTCTTGAGGGGAAACACAATGTGGTTTAAAAATCAGGTTTTTTGTTTTGAGAAAAAAGGTATTTTGTGGTTAGAAAAGCTAGTGTTGTACCAATGAAAATACCGATCATAGCAACAATTTTTTGGTTTAATGGAAGGTTTTGTATTGCAAAACCACATATCAAGATGGTTATTGCCCCTATTATGTATTTTATGTATCTATCGTTTACATGTATTGTTTGATGTCGTATATTTGGAGGGTTTTTAGTTTGAACTGGTATAAACATTTTGCAGGAATCGCAGTACCACCCGTCTTTATTAGGGATTAATCTAAGCGGGTAATTGCAAATTGAGCAGTGAGGGTACGGGTAGAACAAGGATTTGGTTTTTCTTTTCCCTATACTTTTTAACAGGGTTGATACCATACTCCTCTTTAGCAAAGGCGGGGTTATCAAAGCACTTGTTATAATCAGTAGTAACGTAGCTATTTTCACTTGTTCAGCAAGAATACCTGTTGGGTCACCAAAAATTCCTTTATCTATCTCAGTGGTCACAATAATTAGTGCTACACCCATAACCGGCATCATTCCGATGCCAACACTTACTGATTCTTTTCTGGTTAATCCTGATAGTTTTGCTCCTATAAACCCTCCGAAAAAATTCCCTAAGAGAGCAAAAACGACAAAAAAGGTGATAAATAATATGAGACCAATGAGTTGTTGAGATTGAACGCTAAGAAGATAGATAAAATCGAAACTTGCACCAACGTATACGAAGAAAAGCGGTATAAAAAAAGCGTACCCTATTGTTTTAATGTAGTCAGCTAGTACATTAGCCTGTGGTGTTTTACGGATGAAAAGACCTGCTATAAAAGCCCCTATTATAGCTGTTAACCCCATGTTTTCTGCAAATGCTGCAAAAAAGAAACATATTATCAAACCTGTTGTGAGAATAATTATCGGTGCTTTCCTTTTCACATTATTTTTTGATGAATGACGGACTATGATAAATCCTAGGAGTAGTGCTAAAACGAAAAAGGAAATAACTTGAAAAACTAATGTAACAGGGTTTCCATTACTGAATACTAACGCAAAAATTATTATCGCCAGAATATCGTTAATAACAACGGCTGTATGAATAGCTAAACCTACACGGGTGGTAAACATATCTGCATCAGCTAGAATCCTTATAGCTATCGTGGCAGATGTAGCCAAAAATATCGCACCGAGAGCCATACTCTGTGTAACATTTAAACCGAATGTTAAACCAAATATACACCCAAATATAAAAGGAACAACAACACCAAATATGCCGACAAAAAAACCTGCTTTTTTTGTTTTTTTCAGATCACTCATGTTGGTTTCTAGCCCAACCATAAATAATAGGAAAATTACGCCAATGAAAGCAATTTCTTTAAACTCAGGGGATCTTAAATTTAAGCTGAAATGAAACAAAGAGGAACCAAATAGCATAATGGATCCTGAGAGAGAACCTATACAGCATGGGCCTAGGAGTATTCCAGCGAGTATTTCTCCTATAACACCTGGCTGCTTTAGCTTTTCAAATAAAAGGTTTAAAAGTTTTGCGAAAACGATTGCTAGAGTAATCTCAAGTAACATATTGTGCATCCCTTTTGTTAAAATGTATAATAATAAATCAGATATTTAAAAGCATGTGAAAATTTACAGACCAAGTTTAAATACAGTTAGTTTGATTATCTACTGGAAAAAAAATGAGTGAGGAAAAAGATTTTATAAAGAAACTATACAATCTCAAAGTAAAGGATCTTATGGAGCCTATAAACCAAGATATGCCTCTTGTGGAGAAAAATGATGATATATCCTCTGTGTTATCTTTTTTGGGTAAAAAAGACCATGTCTGGGTTGTTGACAGCAGAGAAACATTACGCATATTAGGTGTAATCACAGAATATGATACCCTATCACTTTTTTCACCACTGTATACGCCTCTACAGTATTTTGATAAACCCCCTATTCAATCTTTTCACTATGGGCTTGATATAAATGTTGAGGAGGTTATGTCAAAGAACCCGATATCAACATTCTTTGAAGAGAAAATCATGGATGTTATACTAAAGATGAAACAGCATAAGGTTAAACAACTTCCTGTTGTTGACAAAGATAACAAGCTGTTAGGTGAGATAAAACTACGTCATCTGATAGATAGTTATACAAAAGAACAATCTTCTACCAAGGAAGCAAATAAGTAACAAAAGCCGTAGTTATCAATAAAAAAAAATAAGGCATAAACTTTTTTTTATAGATGCATACCACGGAGACTACGGATAACACCCCGGTTTGGGTATTGGTCGTTTATCTGCGGCTCCATCTTCTGGTAATCATCAAAAACTTTACTGGTTCTAAGCATGTATCTAGCGTAATAGAATGCTTCTTCAACCGAGACTTTACCATCTTTGAAAAACTTGAGTAGTGTTCGTCTACCTGTTTTACTTATCCCTGGTCTGAAACCATCTGCTTTACCTGTTGTGAGACCATCAAACCATAGAAGCGTAAACAATGGACCCTGTGTTGTGCTAGCGTAGCCTGACCTGAATTTACTTGCACCTGTCATAACAACCCTGCCAGGCTTTGGTATGCCTGAGTGAAGTAGAAATAATGTTGGCAGGTTAAGTATTGTTTTGTCAGCAAAACCACCACTGTAACAGGCATCAACGATTATACATGTTTTCTTTGATCTTAGACTAGATAAAAGTTTACCGAGTTCTGAGTCTGTAACTACTTCATTGTTCCATAAAAAGAGGGAGCTTTTCTCCAAGATTTTACCACCAGTTAACTGGTTGTTTTGGTCACCATATCCATGTCCAAAAAACCAGATGAAAACCTCGCTATCACTATATTGGTTTGACTGTTGTATCACGTATTTTATAGCAGCTTCCATATTCGCCTTTGTGGCACCACCATAGGCAACATCATATTTGTGTACACGTTCCTGAAGAGGTTTTATTCTAGTACCATAACCATTCTCTGCTCTTATCCAACCATCATCAAAGAGAATAACTATGTTTGACGTGGGGTAACCACAATTTTCTATTAGATAGGTTGCAATGTTTTCTGCAAGATAAAGACCACCATTGCCTAGTTTGCTTTCGTTTTTCTCAGGGTAGTTTGCAGCAGCAACAAAAACAGCCCATTTATGTGCATCTGAATCACTAATCTCAGGGTTGCTAACCACAAGAGTTATCTCATCTATATCAGAGTAGCTTGCACCATCCCATGCACGTGCATAAACAGAATAATACCCATTTGTTATATTGTATGTCCTCCAATCATAACTCCAATTAGTGACACCATCAACTATACACCATTCCCCATCACCGATTTTAACCTCAACATTTATCAAAGTATCGTTACCATCCTCATCGTAGGCGAGACCACCTATCATCACAATCCCAAAAACAGTTGTTTTACTACACGGGTAGAGGATTTCCACCACAGGCTTCTCATTGTATACTCTATCCTCACCCATACACCCAGCTAACAATGGTGTCATGACTATGATAAATATGAGAAATGCTAGTATCCTCTTGCTCATACTACTCATATATAGGTTTCCGTATTCATTATTTAAAAGCTTTGTTTAACATATATTATCCAATATAACATAACTACTACTCAGCATCTTCTTTTTATAAAATGCTCATAACCCCTGTTTTCAAGAACTCGTATTTTACCGTTGCTTTTAACAATAATCTTTCGTTCCTTTATCACTCTACCAATTTTAGTCAGACTACCCCCTATGTTTTCTATGGTCTCCTGAGCTTTTTTAAAACTATCCAGAGGTATCGTTACAAGTAGCTCGTAATCACCACCAAAATGCATAGCATAAGAATACACATCAAAACCATGTTTCTCTCCTAGTTTAAGCAACATCGGTGAGAGAGGTATTTCCTCCTTGTCTACCTCAAAACCAACCTTGTTTAAACCCTGTAGCTGGTATAGTGATGATGATAAACCATCTGATATATCCATAGAAGATGTTACTACTTTTGTTTTAGCCAACATTTCACCCTCTTTTATTTTTGGAACTGGCTCCAACAAACCCTTTAGAATCTCTCTGTTTCTATTACCATGTCTTATAGCATAATAACCAGCTGCTGCCCTACCAAGTACTCCTGTAACAGCAATGACATCACCAGGTTTTGCCCCTTTCCTACCCATAAACTCATCTTTTTTAACTAAACCAAAAGCTGTTCCACATAACGTGATTTCATCATTCTCCTTTGTATCCCCACCAACAATCACTGTGTTGTTCTGGGTTGCACATCTATCAGCACCCCTCATCAAATCCCTAAGAAAACGTTCTGACGTGTTTCTTGGCAAACCAAGCGACAACACCAGCCCAAGGGGTGTTCCACCCTTGGCAGCTATATCACTAAGGTTGATTGCAACAATGAACCATCCTATTTGCCATGGGCTCATTATTTCAGGGATATGGTTTTTCTCAGAAATCATATCAGTTGTGACTAAAAGATAGTTTTTACCAAAAGCAAAAGCAGCGCAATCATCCCCTATCCCAACCGCGATTTTTCCTTTAGATAAAATATTAGAAATTATCTGTATAGCTTTTCTTTCCCCAAAATCTGATAACCTTTTCACAATTAACCACAATCCGGTATAATTCAAAAAGTTTATGACAGCAATAGTGTTTTCGCTTTATAGGATAAGGAGGCAGTTAATTTGAAGAAAATGACATACGCGGACAGCGGCGTTGATATCTTTAAAAAAGAACATGCTATCGAGGAGCTTTTATCAAGTATTAAAACTAAGAGAAAAGGCGTTGGTAGACCCATGGGCGGTCATTATGCTGGTTTAGTTGAGTTTGGTGACTATGCACTTGTTTTATGTACAGATGGTGTAGGTACCAAGGTGAAAATCGCCTCTGCGTTGAAAAAATGGGATACTATTGGTATTGATTGTATCGCTATGAATGTTAATGATGCCTTGTGTGTTGGTGCAGAACCAATAGCATTTGTTGATTACCTCGCGATGGATAACCCTGACCCATATATTACTCGTGAGATAGGTAAAGGTTTGCAGAAGGGTGCTGAGCTGGCTAATATTTCGATTGTTGGTGGTGAAACAGCTGATCTACCAGAGCTAATTAATGGTTTTGATTTAGCTGGGACATGTCTTGCTTATGTGGAAAAAAAACGTATTGTTCTCGGTGAGAAAATTCTTCCAGGTGATGTTATAATTGGTCTTAGTAGTAGTGGTATACATTCAAATGGTTATACGCTCGCCCGCAAGGTTGTAGAAATAGCTGGCTTCAAATATATTGACAAATTCCCTGATGGTTTGTATCCTGGTAAAACAATTGGGGAGGTTATGTTGACTCCAACAAAGATATATGTTAAGGAGATAGTTGAGTTGTTAAAAAAGGTTGATGTACATGGTCTAGCGCATATAACTGGTAGTGGTTTACGTAACCTACCAAGGCTCAAGGGAGATGTGAAATATGTTATAGAAGACCCGTTTGAGCCGCAGCCGATTTTCAAGTTCATACAGAAATATGGGAATGTCGATGATAAAGAGATGTATCATACATTCAACATGGGTATGGGTTTCGTAGTAATTGTATCAAAGGATGATACGGCTGAGACTCTGAGGGTTCTAAAGAAACATTCCAGTGCTAAGGCAAAGGTTGTGGGTGTAATAAAAAAAGGTAGTGGCGTTGAGGTACCAAGCCTCTTTATAAAATACTAAAAAAGAGTTTTTTTTACAAAAATATTAGATGGATAACTGCTATGATTATCAGTTGATGTAAGAGATAGATTACCAGTGAATGTCTACCTAAGAAACACATAAAACGGATAACAATATTTTGTGAGATATCATTTAGTTTAAATTTTCTTTCGTTGTCTTTGTAAAAGGTGTTTCCTAAGAAAACACCAAGTAGTACCACACCAAACCATGGGAGAAGCGGAAAGTAATCCAGTGTATAAAAACTGGAGGGTATAAAACCTAACCATAACAAGTAGCTGAACTCAAACCTCATTGTCCTTAGTAAAACACCTAGAAGAATTAGTATTACTCCTATTACAAGGTTTTCAAACCTGTATTTTATCAGCGGGTAAGCAAGAATAATTGATACGCCTATGCAGTGTAGCACCCCAAATATTATGAATCCCTCTTTTAAGTAAAACCATGTGACAAGGGTAATAATTAGGCCTAAACAAAAAACCCAGAGTCCTCTTTTTAAAAATTTTAGTTGCAGTTGTTTTTTTGTTAAATTTTTTTGTGCCCTTGAGTAACTAAGTGTTAATGATATACCAACTAGTAACAGAAACATCGCTCCTATAGGATATAAAAAAATCAACATAGGAGCTGAATATATAGCTGTCTTGTAGATTTTGAAATAGTTTAAATCAAATATTATGTGATAGATGATCATCATTATTATTGCTATTCCACGTAATAAATCAATTTCCCAGAAACGTTCTATTGGTTTGTTTTTCACAAAGATATGTTGAAACAAATGTTGTTTATAAACATTGATAAAAAAAAGGTGTAGTAGCGGGGAATGGATTTGAACCATTGATCTACGGGTTATGGGCCCGTCGGGATCTCCGAACTACCCCACCCTTATAGGCACCACCACTTTGGATGGTCGCTCGCTATGATTGGGTAGTTTTGTATCCCCGCCAATACAATAGATATGTCTTTCGTGAATATAGGTTCGTATACTTAAACTTAGTACATAAAAATTTGTTATCACAACAAAAATTTTTTGATTTAGAAACTTATAAATACTGGTAAGAAGGCTTTTATTATAGTAATAAATAATGTATAGTGGGGAAGTGTAGATGGAGAAGAATAAGATTGAGACCCATTTGGTTGTTAGGCAGTCAAAATTTCCCACAGTCTGCATATCTTGTAATAAAACCATTGGTGCTGACGAGATACATTATGTAGAAGAGGGAAAAAGCGAGCATCTTCATTCCTTGATTGCTAGGAAGTTTTGTCCCTCTTGTTATGCAAAGTATGGGGAGCAGATTCTTCTAAAAGGACCTGAAAAGTAAATATTATTTCTAAAAATTGCTGGAACTTTCGAAAACATTTTTCATTAAGTTTGTTATTAGTGTTCTTAATTTTGCAGGGGTGCCCAAGCTTGGTTAAGGGGCAGGGCTTAGGACCCTGTGACGTAGGTCATCGAGAGTTCAAATCTCTCCCCCTGCATCTTTTATTTAAACTGTTTAACATAAAAAATGAATTAAAAAAATAAGATGAATTAATCTAATTTTCTGGCTTCATCCCGAAATAAATAATTAAAGAAAAAAAAAACATTCATTTTTTTCCTATTAGATGGGATGTGCCAAGAAAAGGATAAAACCCAAAAGTTGCTAACCATGTA
>JARYMC010000008.1 GCA_029907305.1 Candidatus Thermoplasmatota archaeon | reverse complement strand
CGGATAAAATTGTTTTATAGAAACTGGCCTTATAATGCCACTGTTGATAGCACTCAACAGTGGATTGAATGCTTTGTGTCAATGTATCACATCACAAGGAGCTAAAGTTGACAAGCACGAAAAAACAGAGAATAGGAAAAAACTTTGTTTTATTATTTTTTTATTACTTCTTTTACGAGAGGGTTTTTTCCTATGTTGTTTTGTAGGAATTTCATTATCATTTCCTTGTCTTTTTCTGTTAGATTGCTCATTTAGCACCTCTTCATGATATTTAATAGCGTGGTAATCTTTATCAATGATTGTATTTAAAGCTATCGTGTAAAAATGTCAAAAAAGGAAAAAAATATCTACTAAAAGCGTTTTCAACAGATAGATAACAGGAGGAAAGCTATATATAACTCTTTATTCTAAGAGGTAGTGATCTTATGGTTTACGGTTTAGACGATAAAAAAGGGAAAAACAAAGAAGGGTTAATGAAAGATAAAGATTACATAACAGAAGCATATCTCCAGGGTGGAAAAGCAGTAGGAAATATAATCAAACAAAGAAAGAAGAAATGATTGTTAACAAGAGCCGCTGGAGGGATTTGAACCCTCGACCTATTCCTTACCAAGGAATCGCGCAACCAGGCTATGCTACAGCGGCAAGAATATGTTCACCCTAAATTAGAACCTGTTTAATGTACTTTTTGCAAAACTGGGTTGAATGCGAACTTTAATTAAAACGATTTTTATTTTGAGAAGGGGTGATTTAGATAAGATCCATAGATTTACCAGATGTACAATCAAGTCCATCACAATCAAATTTCAAACTAACTCGTGTTGGTGTAACAGATGTAAAAAAACTTGTTCACATAAAGAGACCAGGTAGAGACACTGCTATATCATTGGTTGTGAAAATGGATCTTTTTGTTGATCTACCGGCTTCCCAAAAAGGAAGCCATATGTCACGTAACCTAGAGTTGGTCTCAGAGATAAACGATGAAAACCTAAAGGAACCAGTATCTGACCTTGAATCATTCTGCGCTAAAATAGCAAAACTACTACTCAAAAAACATGATTACGCGACCTGCTCAGAGGTAAAAGCAGAAGCAGATTATTTCCTAGACAGGGTTTACCCGTCTGGTAAAAAAGGTTTAGAGCCTTACAAACTTGTTGCTGAGGCAAGGGCAAACAACAAAGGGGAAGTAAAGAAACTCATCGGCGTGAAAGCAATAGGTATGACAGCTTGCCCATGCGCCATGGAAACAGTGAGAAAAATAGGGGGATACGGAAAAAATATTACTACACCAACCCATAATCAGAGGAATATAACCACGTTGATGATAGAAGTCCCTGGTGAGGATCGCTCTGTTGATGCAAACGACCTCATAGACATCGCTGAACAAGCTTTTAGCAGCCCTACATATAGTATTTTAAAACGAGATGAAGAAGCAAAAATTGTTTTCAACGCACATAACAACCCAAAGTTCGTTGAGGATGTAGTAAGAGACATACTAAGTGCTATTTTAAAGAAATATAAGAATCTCCCAGATGATGTGCTGGTTATTGTCAGAAGCGAAAGCGAGGAATCGATTCACAAACATAACGCTTTTGCTGAGCGTGTAACCACACTAGGGGAACTTAGAAAATAAACCATCAAAAATTTTTTTAGAAAAAAATAGGGTTGTTTAATAGCTTTCTGGAAAGCTTTAAAACGATAATTATAATTCTGCTTTTCATGACGAAATATAAAATAGCTTGGTTACCTGGTGATGGTGTTGGTAAAGATGTGATGGATGCTGCAAAAATTGTTCTTGACACAATAAATCTTGACGCTGAATACATACCTGGTGATGTTGGTTGGGAGTTCTGGAAAAAAGAGGGAGACCCATTACCACAAAGAACAATCGACTTGTTTAAACAAACTGATTGCTGTCTATTTGGAGCTATAACATCTAAACCTAAGGAGGAGGCGCAAAAAGAGCTTGATCCAAAGCTTCAGGATAAAGGTTTTGTTTATACAAGTCCTATTGTTAGACTCAGGCAACTACTTAATTTGCACACAAATTTGAGACCATGCAAAGCCTACAAAGGTAACCCATTGAATTTCAGGGATGATATCGACCTAGTTGTTTTCAGGGAGAATACTGAGGATCTGTATGCTGGTGTAGAGTTTCATCCTGTCCCAAAGGTGGTTTTTGATGCTCTCATGACTCATCCTAAAATGAAAGCTTTTTCAAATGTTCCTTTGAACGATATGGCAATATCTACTCGTATTATTACAAGAAAAGCATCTAGTAATATTGTTCGTCAAGCTTTTGAGTATGCAAAAAAACATAAAAGAAAAAGTGTAACAATTGTTGAAAAACCCAATGTTATCCGTGAAACAAGTGGTCTTATGCTTCAAGAAGCAAGAAAAATAGCATCAGAGTATCCAGATATTGAATATAAAGAAGTAAATGTTGATGCTATGTGTATGTGGCTTGTTAAAAATCCACAAGATTATGATATATTGGTTTCATCAAATATGTTTGGTGATATTATCTCTGATCTTGCTGCGCAACTTGTTGGTGGTTTAGGTTTTGCATCCAGTGGTAATATTGGTGATAATTACGCTGTTTTTGAGCCTACCCATGGTAGTGCACCAAAATATGCTGGTATGTACAAAGTAAACCCCATAGCTATGATTCTTACTGTTAAACTCATGCTTGATTGGCTAGGTGAAACAAAAACAGCTACGAAACTTGAAGAGGCTGTGGCAACCGTGATCAGAGAAGGTAAAGTTAGAACCTATGATATGGGTGGAAAAAACACCACCCTAGAGGTAGCTAAGGATATAGCTAAAAAATTCGATAAAATATAAGGGAAAAAACACCATTTTTTACTAGCTGGAAAAGCATTTTAAAGGGTTAGACGATACCCAGAGAGCAGACCATGGGAATATTTTATGTCTGGCAAAAAAAGAGTACTGATTATGGGTGCAGCAGGAAGAGACTTCCACAACTTTAATGTATATTTTAGAGACAATGAAGACTATGATGTAGTCGCTTTTACCGCTACTCAGATACCTGATATAGCTGGTAGGAAATATCCTGCTAAGCTATGTGGTAAACTATACCCAGATGGTATACATATCTATCCTGAGGAAGATTTAGCTAAACTGATAAAAGAAAAAAATGTGGACATGGTTGTTTTTGCCTACAGCGATGTACCCAATGCTTACATCATGGAGAAATCAGCTATTGTTAACGCGGCTGGTGCTGATTTTGTTTTAATGGGAACAAAAAGTACTATGCTGCAATCAAATAAACCTGTTATCGCTGTTTGCGCTGTTAGAACAGGTTGTGGTAAATCACAGGTTTCAAGAAAACTTTTTAAGATACTACAAGAAAAAGGCTACAGGGTTGCAGCTATCAGACACCCGATGCCATATGACCAGGATATAACAATTCAGGTGGTCCAGCGTTTCCAGGTGTACGAGGATCTAGATAAATACAACTGCACAATAGAAGAACGTGAAGAGTACGAGCCGTACATAGACATGGATGGTGTTATCTTCTCAGGTGTTGACTACAAAAAGATCCTCGAAGAAGCAGAGAAAGAAGCCGATGTTATCATATGGGATGGTGGGAACAACGATTTCTCTTTTATAAAACCTGATTTGTTGATAACTGTTGCTGATCCACATAGGGCAGGGCATGAGCTTAGCTATTACCCTGGTGAGCTTAACGCTAGACAAGCAGATATAGTTATCATAAACAAGGTTAATACCGCTAAAAAAGAGGATATAGAAACCGTTAGAAACAATATAAAAAGAATTAACCCCAAAGCACAGATAATAGATGGTGTTTCAACTATAACAGCCGATGACAAAGAGATGATAAAAGGCAAAAGAGTACTAGTTATAGAGGATGGTCCTACTGTTACACATGGTGGTATGAAATTCGGCGCTGGCAAAATAGCTGCTGAGACATGGGGTGCAAAAGAGATAATAGACCCAAGGGAATATGCTGTTGGTTCAATTGTTGAGACTTTTAAAAAATATGATCACCTCTCCAATGTTCTACCAGCTATGGGATATAGCAAGAAGCAGATAAAAGAACTGGAAAAAACCATAAACAACTCCAACTGCGAGCTTGTTGTTAGTGGGACACCCATTGATATTTCAAGGGTTTTAAAAACAGACAAACCAGTTATCAGGGTAAGATATGGCGTAGGTGATGAAACAGCTAAAGAACTAGAAAAAATTGCTGACGATTTCATCAAAAAAAAATTACTTTAGTTTATTTCCCTCAAGGGCAAACTGGGCTAGTAACGCTTCTAGTTGTATATGCTCATTACTCCCTTCTATTAATCTAAACTCTGCCTCACCTGTTTTCTCTATCAGCCTTATTTTACTTTCATCAGGTATTGACAAATCAAATATAACCTGATGTATCTGAGATATTATATCCTCGCCACTTAAACCATGCTTTATCAAAAGATCATAGAGCTGGTTTCTCGCTGCTGTGAAATTACCTGTAAGCGCAGAGTTAAGAAGGTTCTTAATATCCTCTGGCTTAGCTGTTGCACTAGTCTCATACAACAATTCAGCTGTTATCTTCTTATCAATCGATGCACCTACCTGCAAAATGTTAATTGCCTTCCTCAGGTCTCCTCTTGAGATAAATATAAGTGCCTCTAGCCCATCTGGTGTTATCTCCAGTTTCTCGCTAGATGCTATCTTACGCATATATTTTTTTATATCATCTGCTTTGATAGGATGAAACCTGAAAACAGTACACCTAGACTGTATAGGTTCTACTATCCTTGAGGAGTAGTTCACAGATAAAATGAAACGGCATATATGGGTGTATCTCTCTATTGTTCTCCTCAGAGCAGCCTGTGCATCAGATGTTAAATGATCAGCCTCATCAAGGAAAATAATTTTAAAATGTGTTTTACCAATTGGTACTGTTCTTGCAAAATCCTTTATCTTACCACGTATAACCCCTATACCTCTCTCATCACTTGCGTTGAGTTCTATAAAATTCTGTTTCCAATTTTCACCAAACAGTTCTTTTGCAAGCGCAAGGGCTGATGTGGTTTTTCCTGTACCAGCTGGTCCTGCAAATATTAGATGTGGTACGTTTTTTGTTTTCGCATATGCTTTAAGCCGTTCAATAATCTCATCCTGGCCAACAACCTCATCAAGTGTTTTTGGCCGGTATTTCTCAATCCAGATATCTTCCATCTTAACTCACACAGGGTATATGTTCTAATAATTAATGTTTTTTGTCTAAGTAATTTTATGATTTTAATATATCAGAGATGATGAGGGGTAATTCATTTAATTTTTTTGTAAAACCATGGTCATCACTTAAGAACTGGATTGTAGCATTCTGTTTTATCGCAAACTCCATTATCCAACGAAGTGGTATAACATCGTCTTCCATGCCAACTAATATGGTGATTTCTGCGTTAATCCTTTTTTCAAAAAGTTGGTTATCCTTCATCTCACATAATATCCTATGAGGTACCCCTTGAAATTTACTCACATCCTCAGATGGTGGGATAACAGCTGGATTCAGCAATATAAGCTTCTTTACATTATGGTTTTCAAGAGCAATACAAGCAGCTAGAAAACCCCCAAGCGATGAACCAATGAGAAAAACCTTTTTATCGTCTTTAATCTCATTGTTTATACGTTTTAAACAATCAGAAATTACTATATCTTCCGGTTTACAATCACGATATTTTATGGGTTTAGCACCAAGTTTATCCCTAAACAACACCCCTTTTGCACTATCAGGGTTTGATTCATATCCATGGATGTAGTACAACATAATTTCACACATTTAGATATTCAAATTAACGGGAAATAATGTCTATGTAAACCCTGCGGTTTCTTGGTCCATCTCCTTCATAGAAAAATATATGCTGCCATGTGCCAAGAACAAGTTTTTTGTTTTCCACAAGAACAGTCACAGATGACCCAAGTAAACTTGCTTTGATATGTGCATCGCTGTTGCCTTCCATATGATCATAGTTACCATCCCCAGGAACAAGTCTTTTAAGAGTTTCAATAATATCGTGTTGTACACTAGGATCAGCACACTCGTTTATGGTTACACCAGCTGTTGTATGGGGAACATAAACTATTACATGCCCGCGTTGGACACCCTCCTCAGCTAATATCTTTTGAATGTCGCTAGTAATGTCAATCATCTCTTCTCTTTTCTTTGAAACAATCTTCAGCTCCCTCATTTTAAATCAACAAAGGGGTATATTTGATGAATTATTTAAAACACCTTCCAAATTAACCCAGGAAACCTTTTTAGACGTCTTCGTGTTCCACCGGAGGAGGCAAAGAAAACATGAAGATAAAACCAAAAGCTATATTATTCGACATGGACGGTGTACTAATAGATTCACTGGATTCATGGTGGACTTCATTAAACGCAGCCTTAAAAGCATTCAACTACAAAGAAATCTCACGAGATGAGTTCATAGAGAAATACTGGGGACACGATCTATATGATAACCTTAAGCGGATGGGACTCAGCGAAGAGATAGGAAGTTTCTGCGACACCGTATATGGTGAACATATCGATGCAATCAAAATCTACCCGTACACAAAAAAAGTTTTAGACACACTAAAAATCTACAAGAAGGGTATAATAACAAACACACCAAAAGACTGTTCAAAACAGATAGTAAAAAGATTTGACATCGAAAAATATTTTGATGTGATCATAACTAGTGATGAGGTCCCAAAAGCAAAACCCTACCCAGATATTGTTTTCAGAGCATGCCAGTTATTAAAAGTTAAACCAGAAAAAGTGGTTTTAGTTGGAGACACTGATAGTGATGTTAAAGCTGGTAAAGCAGCAGGCTGCATAGTGATAGGTGTGAACATAGACGCTGATTACAAAATAAAAAACATATCTGAGTTGAATAAAATCATAGAAACATGAAAAAAACAACTTTTAAGTATAGAGTACACATGTTAGTTGATTGATTTATATGGATGATATTGAAATACTAGAATATGAAGATACTGATTTATCAAAATCCTTACTTGTTGTTGCATTTCCAACTGTAGGTTTGATAAGCTCAATCGCAGGTCATTACATCATAGACTCATTGAAATTAAAACAAATTGGTACAATCACGTCAAACTATTTTATGCCAGCTACAATAATTCATAAATCAATACCATCACCACCAGTTAGAATATACGCTGGTAGTAAAATCTGTGAAAAAAAAGGAGAATGCGAACAAATCGCTATAATAATATCAGAGTTTATGCCACCCTACACCATAATCAAGCCACTGGCAGATAAAATACTGGATTGGGCACAAAAAAAAGGCTGTAAAACAATAGTTTCATTAGAAGGAACACATGCAGTAGGTAAAGCTGAAAACAAAAAATTAAGGGTATATGGCGTTGGTAGTAACAATGAGATGAAAAATATTCTAAAAAAATATGAAATAAACGAAACACAAGAAGGTATGATAGCTGGTGTAACCGGAGTTCTCCTATATGAAGGGGTTCTAAAAAACAGGGATGTCATCTGTTTACTTGCTGAGGCGAACCCAGCTTACCCTGATTCAAGAGCAGCAGGCAACCTTTTAGAAATATTAGATAAAATGACACCTATAATAAAAATAGACCCAAAACCATTGTACCGAGAAGCAGAAGAGATAGAGAAAAACATTAGAATGTTCATGGAGCAATCAAAACCAACAGCTCCCTCATTACCACCTGTACCCTCACACATGTACGGTTAAAAAAAGGGTTTTTAAAGTATGAAATCAAAAAAAGAATTAATTGAACAGGCCTACAATTTAGCCTATAAATATGAAGCAGAACGAGGAAGCTGCCCACAGTGCGTACTAGCAGCAATAATGGAAACAATAGGGGTTGGAGACCCAGATACGATAAAAGCAGTTGATGCCCTAGCAGGTGGAACAGCTTTATCAACCAATGGTACATGCGGGGCGCTAATAGGTGGGTTAGCGGCTATAAGCTCAATAGTTGGTAGAGACTACAAAAGCTTCAGCACAGGTGATAGAAAACGCCGTGTGTTCCAATACTCAAAAAAACTATATGACAAGTTTGTGAAAGAATATGGTTCACCGGTCTGCAAAGATGTACACATAAAACTTTTTGGTAGAACATTCAACCTACTTGACCCAAAAGATTACGAAGAGTTTGAAAAAGCAGGGGCACACGTAGACAAATGCCCATCTGTTTCTGGTAATGTAGCAAAGTGGACAGCAGAAATAATTTTAAACGAGCTTAAAACCTAAAAATTTTTTAAAAAAAACAACTTAAGATTATGTTGAAGGTAACAATACTAGATGGTTATGTTGATGAACCAACTTGCCTAGGTGTACCACCATACATAAGCCCATATCCAAGGTACATAGCGGGCGCAATACTTAGTTATGACAAAAAAACAGAAATCCATTATGTAACAATCGACCAAATAAGAAAAGACAACACACTTCTAAATATTTTATCAAAACATGATTTAATCATAGTTATCGCTGGTATGTCTGTACCAGGGAAGTATCTATCTGGTATGCCAATCAGCCCAAACGAAATAGTAAACATACTATCAAATTTACCTAAAACCATTAAAGTTCTTTGCGGGCCAGCAGCCCAACATGGGTTTGGTATAGCTGGAGGAAAAAGAGTTAAAGAAACCAATTTTGTAAAAAAAGTTTTTGATCTAATTGTAAAAGGTGATGGTGAATTCACTGTCTTTGAACTGCTAAAAAACAGACTCGAAGTCGAAAAAATTGATACCACTCTATTTAGAGAGAACGCTGGTGCTATCAGAAATTTCGCTATAAAGGGTGTAAACATAGTCTGTCAGCATCCTTTTTTCCCAGATTACCTAATCGCTGAAATTGAAACCTATAGAGGATGCCCTAGAAGCATAGTTGGTGGATGTTCTTTCTGCAGCGAACCAAGCAAAGGACCACCTGATTTCAGACCAATCAGAGACATAGTTGATGAAATACAGGCGTTATACAAAATAGGTGTGAGACATTTCAGGTTGGGAAACCAACCATGCATTTTTTCATATATGGCAAAAGATTCAGGGAAACTAGAATTCCCAAAACCCAACCCAATTGCTTTGGAACAATTATTCAAAGGAATCAGATCGGCTGTACCGAATCTAAAAACACTTCACGTAGACAATGCAAACCCAGGCATAATCGCACGTTACCCAAAAGAATGCGAGGAGATAGCAAAAACAATAATAAAAAATCATACACCAGGTGACGTAGCTGCATTTGGTGTAGAAAGCGTCGACCCGATGGTGATCAAAAAAAACAATCTAAAAGCAACAGCAGACGAAGTATATGATGCAATAAAACTTCTAAACAAAATTGGATCAAAACGAGGCGACAACGGTATGCCAGAGTTACTACCAGGCCTAAACTTCCTATTTGGACTAGATGGAGAAACAAAAAAAACATTTGATCTGGATTATGAGTTCCTCAAAAAAGTGCTGGATGATGGATTTCTGCTAAGAAGAATCAACCTCCGCCAAGTAATACCAATACCAAACACAAAAATGTTTGGCATAGGCAATAAAATAATTTCCAAACATAAAAACGAGTTTCAAAGTTTCAAAAGACGCATTAGGGAAAACATAGAACGCCCTATGATAGAAAAAATCCTCCCAAGAAACACTATTTTAAAAAATGTGTTCACAGAGATGTATGAGGGAAAAACAACTTTTGGTAGACAAATTGGTAGCTACCCATTGTTGGTGGGGATACCAGGTGTTTTAATGTTACATAAATTCTTTGATGTTAAAATAATCGACTATGGTTACAGATCTGTAACAGCGATACCATTCCCATTAGATATTAACACAGCTAAGAGGGAAACAATAGAGGCTATACCAAATGTTGGTCAGAAAAGAGCGATAAAAATCTTGGTTAACAGGCCATTCAGAAACAGGAAACACTTCCTGGAATCCTTAGATGACCAAGAAGTTGCAAACAAAATACTTGAATACATAAAAATTTAAAATAAAACAAATTAAAAAACAAGAAAAACATATCCGTGAGCAGTAATATGATTTGGGACGAATACGAGAAACTTGAGGAAAAAATAAACTACACATTCAAAAACAAAGAATTGCTGAAGAGAGCTCTAACGCATAAAACATATGCTTTTGAAGCAAACACACCATTAGAGTACAATGAGCGTCTAGAACTGCTTGGCGATAGTATACTTAGTTTCATTGTCGCTGAACAACTTTACAAGAGCAACAAATACTTCTCAGAGGGAGAACTGACACGTAGAAGAGCGATTTTGGTGAACAACAATTTTTTAGCGGAAAAAGCAAGAGAACTTAGTCTTGGTAAATACCTGCTACTCGGAAAAGGAGAAAAAAAACAAGATGGAGATAAGAATCCGACTAACCTCGCAAACGCATTAGAGGCATTAATCGGAGCTATATATCTTGACTCAGATATTGATAACGTTAGAAAATTTATCTTGAACAACTTATTTAGTGAAGATTTTCAATTTTGACAATAAGTCTGAAAATCGTATAAGAAACTTTTAAATAAACAAACCTAATTCTATAATTAACAAACGTTAATATCTGGAGGTAAAAAATGAGGAAAATAATGATATTTTTAGTGGTAGGAACATTGGTCCTCAGTGGACTAGGCGCTGTTGTTTTAGCTAACGAAAATGTGCAAGAGAAAATTGTAGTTATAGATTTTTTGCAACCCGTTGTAGATGAACAAAATGAATACGCAGTTGTTAATATGCAAGGAACTAACTCTTTTTTGATGGAACAAAACAAACCAATGTTACCTAGCTACACAGATGAGTTTTATTTCCCTTTTGGAACAAGAATTAAAAGTGTAACTGTTACGCCAAGTAACATTCAAACACAAGTAATTTCAAAGCACATAATACCAACTCCGCCAAGAGTCGTCGTAGGCCAAACTATGACAATTGAAGAAGAACCTATAGACTATGGTACAGAAATATATCCACCGGTTTGGTTTGAATACAATGTTGGATGCGGACGTTATAACGGAGAACTTAGTATAATAGTTGATTTAGAGGTTTATCCGATTAAATATCATCCTTTGGAGAAAATAATCGAATGGGCTAAAGAAATGAATATAGTGATAGAATATGAAACATCAACAGGACAAACATCTTGCCGTGAGAACTATGAATTAGTTGTGTTAGGTCCATCTGAGTTTAGTGAGGAGATAGCACCACTTATAACCCATAAAATAAGTAGAGGAGTAACATCTAAATTCGTTAGTTTAACCGATATTTATAATGGAGTTTACTTCCCGGCGACAGGTAGAGATAACCAAGAAAAAATTAAATATTTCATTAAGAACACGATCGAAAACTGGGCTACAAGCAGCATTTTATTGGTTGGGGGTAGCGCTAAGTTTCCAACAAGAGAAACCCATATTTGGATTCAAGATGAATATGATCAGTATGGGAATGTAGAGGTATTTGTAAGTGATTTATATTATGCTGATATATATGATAGTACAGGTGGTTTTTGCAGCTGGGATTCCAATAATAACGACATATTTGGTGAATATAAATGGCAAGGGAAGACAGATCAGGTGGATCTACACCCAGATGTTTATCTTGGAAGACTTGCTTGTACAACTGAATCCCAAGTCATAGCTTGTGTGAATAAAATCAAAACCTATGAAAACACCCCAGGTTATCAACAAGATTGGTTCCCCAATCTTGTAGTTGTTGGTGGAGACTCATTCCCTGACGATGATGATATCGATGAAGGAGAATACATCAATCAAAAAGTGATAGATATGATGACTGGTTTTATTCCTAATAAACTCTGGGTTACAAACGGTAAATTAACAGGTATAAACCCAACAGGTTTAGCAAACATAAAAGATGCTATTAACAGCGGCTGCGGTTTCGTTGACTTCTCAGGACATGGGAATCCTCAGGTTTGGGCAACACACCCACACAAACAACATAACATTTGGGTACCAACACCATATGGTCGTATCACAAACAACCATATTCAAGAACTAACTAATGGTAACAAATTACCGATTGTAGTTGTTGAAGCATGTTCCACATCTAAATTTACGTCTGATTACAATTGTTTCAACTGGGCGTTTATACACAACCCAAATGGTGGAGCTATTGGAACATTTGGGGCAACAGCACTAGGCTGGGGGTATGTAGGAACAGGTGTATCACAAGGGTTAATTGGGAAAATGGGTTTAGACACCTTCAGAGCATACAAACTTAATGGAGCTACAACTCTTGGGGAGATGTGGGCAAAGGCGCTTGAAAGATACATCAAGGCAGGGATGAACGAATTTGATTTCAAATGTGTGGAAGAATGGGAATCATTTGGTGACCCAACATTAGCTATCGCTGAAGAATCACAACCACCAGCAAAACCAACTACACCAAGTGGTCCTACATCTGGAACAGTTGGTATCGAATACACATACACTACATCAACAACAGACCCAGAAGGGAATAAAATCTCTTATTTATTTGACTGGGGTGACGGAACAACAAGTGGTTGGGTTGGACCGTTTAACAGTGGAACAACAGCAACAGCTAAAAAAACTTGGAGTAAAAAAGGCACATACGAGGTAAAGGTTGTTGCAAAGGATGAACACGGTAAACTAAGTGATTGGTCAGATCCGTTGTCAGTGAGCATGCCAAGAATAAGACAAACACCAGTGTTACTTCAAATACTTGAAAAAATTTTTGAGAGATACCCAAATATATTCCCAATACTGAGATATATCCTCAACATATAAAATTTAAAAAATTCTCTTTTTTTATTTTTCTAAAATCAACTTATTTTTGAGAAAAAAATGATTTTTTTAAAACTAGCGAAAAAGATATAAGTTAACATCCGTTAAGAAATATTGGTGGAGGTAAAAAGATATGAAAATTTTTAATATAAATAAGGTAGAAGCAATTGTTTTAACCGCGTTTCTTATTGGGGTAATGTTTTTAGCGCCAATAAGTGCATTGGAAATTAAACAAACAAAAACAACTGAAAATTATAATTTAGGAACCAGTACAAAAATCAACCCAAAACTAGAACAAATCACCAACGATCTAGGTCCCTTTGAACTAGATAGAACATATATCATGGAGCCAACCTTCCATCTGTCTTTAGAGGACAATGACGATGCAGGTTACAAAAGAGATGCTGGGAATGAAATAAGCCGTGCAGCTATTTTATATCCAAATGAAATGATAGACGATTGGCCAGGAAGGGGGAGAACAGGTAAACTTAGTTCAACTGATACTCAAGACTGGTATTCTTTCTCAGTATGTGCTGGCCAGAATATCGTAATAACACTAACACCCCCATCTGGTTTCGATTATGATCTCGCTTTATGGGATTTTGATACTTTAGAGAGAGCATCATCATCAAACCCTGGTAGCGCAGTTGAATCAATTAACTTTGCAGCAGATAAAACCGGCAAGTGGTATATGCAAGTAGAATATGTTAGTGGCGCAGGAACAGGGCAGTACTCTTTTACTATAAGTCTAGTTGGACAAAATGATGCAAACACAGGAGATGATGCTGGTGATGATTTTGCTGGTGCAACTCTGCTATCAAACACAGGTGTTTTCTATGGATTCCTTGATATGAACGATGAAGAGGATTGGTATAAATTCAACGTAAATGCAGGTCAAGGTATACATTTTAAGTTATCCATGAGTAAAACCGCCTTTTATTCAGATTTTGATATATCGTTATACAACCCAAGTGGTGTGATGGTGCATAGAGAAACATATTATTACGATGATGAGTTATTGTATCCAGCTGATGTATCTGGTTTATGGAGAATTAAAATAAACATTTTCCCTGGTTACACTAATATTCCTAACCCGACTGAGTGGGATTATTGGACCTATGGCTCAGGTGTGTATAAGCTTGAATTTATTTTGGAATCATCTGCTCCATCGCCACCAGGACCTATTCCACAGCCGCAGATAACACCAATAGCTCATACATTCAAAATAGCTAACGATCCAAATAGCAACAAAGATGATTTTGGGTATCTAGCTTCGATTCCTGCGTGCAACTATTTAGATGATGGGATGAGGTACCTTGCTCCAATTGTTTACACTGGGGATAACACACCCACTAACTGGTTTGGGACAGTTGAAGATACAACTAACTATCTATTAGATGACTGGAATACTTACCTTTCTTTGATGGGAAAAACACCTGTTTTATATAATGTACCTAGCGACCCGATACAAGCAGCGGCTCAGATTGCTACAGATAACTGGGCTTCATCAGATTTAGCTGTTGTCGCAGTTGATGGAAGCAGTTACAAGGATACTACCACAGAAGTGCTCCATAGAACAAGAACACTTATTCGTAATACTGAAGTTATAACAGTTCCAAATGATAGCGATAAAATCATGAAAATAGGTAGCTCGTATGTATACCCAATGTTTATTGGACCAAAATGGGGTGCCATAAACGTGTCTATATATGGATCTAATATTCCAAGTAGCATAACACCATCACTGATAGAGCTCTTCCCAAAGTTTATGAGCCTCGCGAACGACTGGTGGCCTGTTAATGACAATGTACCAAGATACGATATATACTATGGTGTTACAACAGCAGGTGTATGGGCTGCTGGAGTAGGCTCTATCACAGGAGACTGGGAGTTTAAAATCACAAAATATGCATGTCACAGATACAGAATAAAAGTTGACAATGCTGATTCTGTTCTAAAAGCAACAGTCACAACTACAACCCCATCAGATCTTCTAGTATTACTTGTTGACCCAGAGGGACATATCAGAGCACCTGATTACCCTGACTGGAATGGAGGAGAAATTAACCCGATACATGGATGGAACGGTATGGATACCGGTGACCCCGCGTACTCATGTGCTCCTTTTAGAGACTGGAACCCAGAACCGCATACAGAGTTTTCAGCTGAGGTTCTCCACCCTGAAAAAGGATATTGGACTGCTATTGTTGTCCCAAGAAACGCACAAGGCTCATCATCTATAAGATATACTATATCTGGAGAAATAAGGAAACTAAACCCGAAGCGCGCTGATGCAATTATCTCTGCTGCAAACGCTGCAGTCATTGCATCACAAGAACATGTTCCTCTGCTTTATGTTAAAGAAAATGAGGTACCAACAGCTACACAAAATGCGTTGACATCATTAGGTGTGGACAATGTTATATTTGTGGAGAGAAACGAGATAGGAAGCAGTGTGAGAGACGACCTACCAACTATTAAAGCAGATCTAAAAACAACACAGGAAATCATTGATTACATTAAAGCCTATCCTAGCTCTGAAAACTATATCACAATAACGTCGCTTAAAACCGGTGATGGATACTTTGCTCCAGCAGCTATGCTCGCTGCATACCATGGCTCACCAGTACTCAGAATAGAAGAAGCAAGCACTGAAATAGGTGACACTGGCATCAGCTCTGGTAACATAATAGTTGGAATAATAAACGGAAATGCTTATGGTATGGAGGCATCAACTGGTGAAATAATATGGAGTTACCCAAATGGTTGGACGCCACAGGAGCCACTAAGTTCAGTTAGACAAAACAGCGATAAAATATACCTTGGTTCAACAGATGATATGATCTTTTGTTTAGAGGGATCAAGCGGTGATATAGTATGGAACTATCCAACAGGAGATATAGAAACCACACCAATGAGTAACTCAGGGGGAAGCTTGTATCTGGATTTAGCTGATTCAACTGTTATATGCTCAGATAGCTTAACAGGGGAGATAAAAGAGGCTTTACCAATAAACAAAAAAGTAGTTAACCCTGCTGGTATGGCAAACAGGATAGATACCTGGGAGCTATGGGGTGGAGACTATTACCATGGTAACCGCGCACCAGGGCACCTACCGATACACACAGAGCCACTTTCGCCAATGGGACCAGGCAAGTTACTATTGGAACTATTAAAATATCTTTTATCGGGCGGTGAGCAAGGTGAACTACCACCATTAGGTATGGACGCAAAAAGATACTGGAACGAAGAGATGTACAACGGTGTACATGACTGGATTAAAGGCTACGGATTAGACTTAGATGGGCAAGAGGCTTACGCTGTTGTAGCACCAAGAAAAGACATACGCTTACAACTACATTCCGTTCTGATGGGAAACAACTCATATGCTGGTCATATACCTGGTACAACACCTGCTTTCTCAGCAGACTTAGTTGCAAGAACCATACTATACCCAGCGCTGATCTATGCGAATCCAAACCGTGATGTTACGACCACACAGTTCATGAACTACCCTGATGGTGATACATGGAAAACAAACGATGGAGTAAACCATCAAGTATACTCATCTAGAGAAGTTAAAAAAGCGTTTATGTCTCATAACAGAATATTTGACGGCCATTGTCTATGGGATGCGCATCTTGAGAGAATCAACGATGGTGCAAGTGTAATGTATTATTCAGGTCATGGGACAGGAGGAAGCGGGATATCAGGTCAATATATACAAACTGATTTTTCAGTTTATCCAGATCAGATATGGTACGATGCATGGAGAGGATACATGTATGACAATTGGAAGACACCAAGAGAAAACGGTAGAAGATGGTATAACCCAGAGCCGCCAAACCTATACGATATAATCCACTATAAATGGGTTGATCAATTAATGGAAAACCTCAGAAGCCTTGCAGTATTCTACATGTCCTGTTCAACAGCACGACAATTTGGCCCAATGATATATCTCGAGCATGGTGCAGTGACATGGTATGGTAATGCAGGATCAGGATTATGCCCAGAGGCAGATTTACAGGATGATGAGTTCTTCAAAGACACTATGATAAATGGGTTGTCCATAGGTAAAGCGTTCTCAAAACAAGTATGGCTGCACTACAGAGACTTTACAACTGGCGACCCGACATCAATGTACGGACCATCATCAACATATGGTGGTGACGGTGTAACAACAATACAATGCATATATGGGGATCCAGAGCTTATAATATACAGCCCAGAATGGACAGCACCAACACCAGTTGACTCACCACTAAGAGGGCGCAACGAAGCACCAAGTACACCAATTATAACAGGCCCAACAAATGGAAACACAGGAACATCATATGATTACACATTTGTATCAACAGACCCAGAAGGGGATGATGTATACTACTACATCAAATGGTGCCAAGGTTGCTCTGCAGGAGAATGGATCGGACCATACCCATCAGGTCAACAAATAACAGTTAGTCACTCTTGGTCTGAACAGGGAACACATACAATAAGTGCAATGGCAAAAGACACCTATGGAGCTGAGAGCGACTGGGGTTACCTAGAAGTCACAATGCCTATCGATCTAGTAGTATCAACCAAATCAAATATACTTGTATTAAAAATACTCAAACAAAACACAAAAAACTAAAAAACAAATCTTTTTTATTTTTTCATTTTTTAATTGTAAGATATTTGTTACACAAAATTAATATATATATTATTATATTAAATTATTGTTATGCTGCCGATAGCGATATAGAAATACTTGAGTGAACAGGCGGAGGAGAAAGAAAAAAAGAATGAGAAACAACATTTTCGTGATTGGAGCAATTGCATTATTTCTAGCAATGACATTGATACCGGCTACTACAGCAACCATCAAAACACCAGAAATAACATCCAGCGAAAGTAAAACACTACTAGGAGAAAAACAAAGCTGGAGCATGGCACGTATCTTTGGATTATATCCTGGTAATTCTCCTGGTACAATTATTAATGTAGAAAAGCTAGAATGGGACTCAAAAATCAAAATTGGCAAAAATTATCTTTATAAAAACTTACGTATAATCGGCGAAGCTGAACCGGGCCCTTCTAGGAATTCTGAACTTACTATAGGTATAATTTGGCCTTTTATATCGCCATTACAACCCTATACAATAGTATCCATAAATGCTAAATCATTTATAAATTTTGGATTTGAATTAAAAATATACGATACACAGTAGTTTAAAAATATAACACAAATTTATGGGATAGGTCTTGATATAAGATATAACTATCTAGAATAAATAAGAGTTGAAACTTAACACCGATCCAAAAACATAAGATGAAACATCTTAATAAAAACCCTCTTATTTATTTTAAAGAAGAGTTGTATTTCAATTATAAATATGATGTTATAAATCAATAAAAAAGAAAGCTTAATATCAACTATATTTCATATCATAATATAATTTTTTGATACGAGGGGTAGAAGGAGGATAAAAAAAATTATGAGAACGAAAAAATTTAACAAGCAGATGACATGTTTTTTCATACTTATCCTAATGATTAGCACTACCCTTATAAATGCATCAGCAGAAACAAAAAATGATGGTATAAAAAAATGTTTTCTCGACGAAGCAGAACTACCAGACTGGTCAATTGATAACTTTTGGGTATATGACATGAATTTTGATTTCAAATATTCGAATACTTTCACAATAAAAGGTGTCATTAAAAACATGAAACTTGTTGTAGTAGATATAAACGAATCTGCAGATCTATACACATTGAATATAACTGGAAAAATAGATGCATCATTGAATATTTTTATTATACCTGCTGGTAATTATAATGCAGATTTAGTTGGAGTAGCACATATAACTATTTCAACCTTAGCGATAACTGATTTCCATTTTTTTTCTTCAGGAGAGTTTTCTCTTTTTGCAACAACTGTGCATATCAGCATGACCTTTACACCACCTTTTGATTTCTTCGATTTCCCTATTAGATCAGATGAGGAGCCATGGCCTGCTGAGACCTATGGTCGGATTAATGGTCATATCAAAGTTGATTCTATTTTTGAGAGGGATTTTGGTGCCGAGGGTCCTTTTGAGAATGAAACTATAAGTTTTGTTAGAAGAGAGGATGTGACTGTTCCTGGTGGTAGCTACAACTCGTTTTTGATATCAGGTAGCACTGGCCCAAGTCATGGTGGAGAATCATATCTATGGTATTCCCCAGATGCTGGTTATCTTGTTAAAGTAAAAGAGAAAATCTATAATTGGCAAAGTATAGATGCTACACTTGATATGCCACTGAAGGCTACAAACTATAACCCAGGTGATAGACCGCCGAAAAAAGTAAATATTTTTATGCATGAGATATATAAAATTGATGATATCGATTATTTATCAGAACCTGAATGGTATTATACGGTGAAGGTTATCTCTGGTAACATTATTCAGACACAGTCTAATTATAATACGGATGATGATACGTATGATGGGGATTGGATTAGCAAAGATATTTGGAATCCAGATAAGAATCATGAGATGTTTGCATATAGCAGGTATGTAACTGTTGAGATTCAGGTTTTAGACTACGATGGTTTCTGGAGTGAAGACGATGTAGCAGATATCAGCAGCGATGAGGTTAGAAGAACTTTCATTGGGGTATATGATCTGCTTGAAAACGAGCTCATGGAGATAGGTGGTGTAACAGATTATCTTGTTCAATCAGGTGATTGGTATCACACCAATGGTGAGCTCCCACCAGATAGTAGTACAAACGTGGATGAGGATGACGCTGGTGTGTTGTTTGCTATTTCTGATAACTACGAAGCCCCCGAAAAACCTGCTAGACCAATAGGGGAATTAAATGGCAAAGTCGGTAAAAAATACACTTACTCTACCATCCTCTATGATCCTGATGGTGATCAAATGTACTGTAAATGGGACTGGGGCGATGGAACACAGAGTGATTGGCTTGGTCCATATAATTCTAACGTGGGAGTAGAGGCAAATCATATCTGGAATGAACAGGGTAGTTATCAGATAAAGGTAAAAGCAAAGGATGTTTATGGTGCTGAGAGCGAATGGTCAGAGCCACTTAGCATTAGCATACCAAGAAACAGGTTCAAGGTGCGTCATATGCTACTGGATTTTCTTGAGCTCATCCAGAGCGCTTTTAGATTAATGAGACATGTATCTAATGTATAAAAAGGTTTGAACACCTTTTTTGATTATTATTTTGTTTATATAAATCAAACGAAAGTATTATAAGTTAACATTTGTTAAAAGAATTTGGGAGGTAGATATGAATAAAATAAAAAAACCTATTTTGTTAGCAATAACCTTGGTTATTGCTGGGCTGGCGATCGCAGTTTCTGCAAATGCTGCGATACAAACACAAACACCTAATGAACAAACGTTTTTTGTAAACAAAAACCCGAACGTAAATATCGCAGGGATGGATATCGGTCCATCAGCAGGAGTAAAAAACATAGTAATTAAACAACAAGGTAAAAGTGCAGTTCCTGTTTTTCCTGGTTATCATCCTGCTGTAGCAAGTGATTCATTAGGTTACGTAGTTCTCGGTTTTGAAGACGACACACCTAATGTTTGGTTTACCGCATCAAATGATGGTGGCCAAAACTGGGTAGGTGATGCAGTTGCTTGGCAGATAGAACCTCCACCAGAGCTGCCAGATGTTGATAGCTGCGGTGATGGAAGATTCATAGGTGGGATGGTGCCAAACTGGGATGCATCCAGTGGTAGTGAACTATACAAAGTTCAGGTTACTGATCCGATGGAGTTAGAGACTGGATACGAATGTCTATATTGGGTTTGGCAAAATGTTGGATCTGGTTATACCAACTTTGATGCAATCGCTGTAGCAGGATACACAGCTGAAGACCCAGATGAAAACACATGGGCTTTTGGTGGTCATACAATAATCGGGGATCACCCAGAGTCTGGTACTAATACGCCTTTCTTCTCCTACCAGTTTGATTCCACAGGTTACGCTTGGATTTACCGTTGGACTGGCCTAAATGGAAGCACATCCACTTCTCATGATATCGACCCAGGGAATCTGTATTCCTATGCAGCATGGAATTTCGACAACGCCGGTGACAAAGATATCTACATAGCTGTTTTCGACTTTGGAACATGGGAACCATACAGTGGATACGTAATACATCCTGATGTAACAGATCTAACCATAGAAGCCACTGGAAATGATGAATACATCGATATCTCTGCGTTAAACGACAACATAATTGTAGTGTCTCAGAGAGCCGGTGACATAGTAGCTTACTACTCCACAGATGGTATGAATACTGTAGCTGAATCACTTATAGAAACATCAGCGGTAAACCCAAGAATTGTACACACTGGTGACCTTAAAGCAACATGTATATTCATAAAAGAAGGCAGTGTTTACTATTCAACCACTGGAGATGGTGGAGCAACATGGAGTACACCTGAAATAATTGACGAACCAGAAAACACAAATGTTCCAGGGGAATACAAGGCAGCTGATGTATGTGGATACGGCGCTGCATGGATGAACTCAGACGATGGAAACATATATTTTGCAAGTGTAGGAGGCAATAATCCACCAAACAAACCAACGATCAACGGACCAACAAAACTAAAACCAAATAGAAACTATGATTTCACATTCACATCAACAGACCCCAACGGAGATGATATATACTACTACGTCGACTGGGGCGATGGAACCAATAGTGGATGGCAAGGACCATACTCATCAGGATACGAATTAAAACTTACACACAAATGGACGACAAAAGATAAATTCACAATAAAATGCAAAGCAAAAGACACCTATGACCTACAAAGTGGTTGGGCAACATTAGAAGTTAGTACACCAAGGGTAGTAACAAGACCGATGTTACTACAAAGACTGCTAGAAAGATTCCCACACGCATTCCCCATACTAAGATACATATTAGGGGTTTAAAAAAATAAACCCTCCTCTTTTTATTTTTTTAAAGATAAATAAAACGCATTAATTTTTCATCTTTTTGAAAGCTAGAAAAGATTTACAGTTACTTGCAAACAACAGTTCCTTTAATAGTCACTTGTCTACTCTGCAGATGCCCTATTTTCTCATTCAACATATTTAAAACCAGAGGCGTGCCATATAGAGTATTAGTCTCAACTGGAAAACTACATGTTCCTCCACCGCCATCAACATTAATTATCGGGGGAGACGTAGGAAAATAATAATATGTAGTAGTTAACATCCATTCAATAGAATCACCCCACCTGCAGTCAGGTACAGTCGTGTATAGATATCCTTCTGCAAATTCCCCGTTATCAATCTGTTTTACAGATGCACCTCGAACCCAGAGAGTCACATAACCATGGTCAAACCATCCTCTGCAATCTATGTAATAATACGCCTTAAATTCTACATCTCTTCCTCCAAGAGGAACGTTTATTCGAATGTTTTGTTCAGCGGTTGATCTTACTATAGCTGTATCAGGATTGCCATTGCCAATTATGAGCATTTCCCCTACAAATATGGGACCATAATTTGTCATCTCTACCTCTGAATGTTTCTCAAAATTTGTTTCAATTCTAGTTTTTGAAATACTGTTTGCTCCAGATGCAGTAGTTAGTATAATCATCGATGTTAAAACAATACTAACGATTATTTTTGACATATCCATTCCAACCACCAAACCTAGTATAATATATTGTTATATAAATATATTCATATTTTTAATAAAAAATAATTAAATATCCGTAGATTTTTAGAAAAAATAGACATAAAACAATTAACCATCAAATTAAGTCTACATTATTAAAAAGTTTTATAAACAGCCAAACACTGACAACAAATCATGAATCAATTACCAAAAGCCCAATTGACTATAGCGTTGTTAGCATGTTTTACAACTGTGGGTATGTTTCAGCGGGTATTAACTGCTACAGACCAGTTTTCTGCTATTTTAAATCTCATTGCTCAGATAGTAGCTATAATAATTCTATCGATTGTTATACTAGGATTGCTGGAGTGGGTAAAAATCTTTGATCTTAAAACAAACGCTGTATTGACATTGATAGTTGTGATAGCGATTAGGTTAACATACGTAATTGTTATAAAATAATCTGTAAAAACTATTTTTTGTTTTTATTCAATTTTTCTAAAAGCAATCTAAGCTGTTTCTCATTTTCGCGTAATGTTTGTTCAGCTATCTTCTGGTCTGTAATATTTTTCATTATTATTGTGACGCCAACTTTTCCGTCTTCAAATGTTGTTGGTACAACCCTGACTTTAAGAAAAGTGGGCTCCTCATTAATCTTAAAACTAATGTCTTTGCTACAATGGTTTCCATTGAAGGCTTCTCTTATTTCTGACATGATGTCTATTTTATTGTCAAATTTTTTAGCAAACAAGTCTTCGATATTTTGGCCTATTAGGTTTATTCTCTCCATGTCTATGAAATCAAGGAAGGAGTCGTTTATCATTATTATTCTCATGTCTTTATCTATTATTAATATATAGTCTGAGGTGAGATCTAGCATGGTTGGTATTGGTACCCTACGGGATGGAAAAAAGACTTTGGCTGGGCCGAATGTTATCATCTCTACTAGTCCTGATGTCCTCATTATGTCTAGGTATTTTGCTACTGAGTTTCTGTTTATTTTTATTTTTCTTGATATATCTGTTACGGTCATTCCTTTTGGGTTATCTTTTAGTATTTGTTGTATTTGTGCTATCTCTGTTTGATAGTCATCCATTGTTTTGGTATTGTTTGTTATCTATTTATGCATTTCTTTTTTGATAAGCTTATTTGCAATGCATAAAGCAAAAAGTTTATATAATATATAATACATATTGGTATTGCAATGCTTTAATGCATTGCATAGGAGTGTAGGGGTAATAATGGATGGAACTCTCTCTAAAAAAACATTATCAACTCATTCTAAACAATTCAGCTTCCAAAAAATACCTATCACTCCCAACCTTTTTATATCCATCCTCCTAGAAAAACAAGAGGTGCCTCTAAATCGCATCCCATCTCCACTTTTTAATATATGATAAAAGAGGTGCCTCTCACAACATTTCTTAATAAAAAATAGAAAAAGAATTCATTAAAGACAGATAGATATATAATATTTGAAAATTATACTAATAATAGCAGATGATCTAAATGATAAAATCAACTAAGAATCTTTTGATTTTTATTACAAATATATTATTGATTTCTGTGTTGCTATCATCCACAACATTTTCAGTCGCTGAGGTAACAACTACAAATAGCTCAAAGCCAGTTATAGATCCTAAAATTGTAGGAATAATTGAAATGGTAAATGAAACCATCTTAAGAACATACATACAGGAATTGGTGAACATTGGACCCAGAGTTACCGGCACATACGGTTGCGAGAAAGCAGCAGAATACATATACCAACAATTCAAAAATGCAGGATTAAAGACACGATATCAGTACTGGCAATCATTAAACAATAGAATACCCCTAAGATTTTTGAAAGACAAAAATGTTGAAGCAACACATTATGGAACTGATCAAAACTCCAAAGAGGTTATAGTCTTTAATGCACATTATGACTCAGTAAAGGTTTCACCTGGTGCAAACGATGACGGATCAGGTGTGGCAGCAGTACTTACTGCAGCATATATACTGAGTAAATTTGAATTTAACAGAACCATCAAATTCGTCACTTTCTCAGGTGAAGAACAAGGGCTCCTTGGTAGTAGAGCATATGCTAAAGAAGCATATGAAAAAAATGAGGATATTTTAGTCGAATTCAATGCAGACATGATTGGGTACGCAAAAACTGCTCAAGGAGGAAGGAATGTATCCTTATCCTTTACACAGGATGCAAAATGGATAGTAGATGAAATAAAAAGCGTAAATGATAATTATGGCATAAATTTTAATGTTAAAAAAGGATGGGAAATGAAACCTGGAGGACCAAGGATGGGCAGTGACTTTCATGATTTCATTTTATACGGATATGAATCAGTAGCATTCTGGCAGAGTGAATTCGATGCAACCTATCATCATAATGAGAATGATACTATAGAACATGTAAACTTTAGTTATCTTATAAATGTAACAAAAATAATTGTTGGCTCATTAGCCCATCTGGCAGATATGAAAATATCATACCCACGTATAAGAATCGAAACGCCAAAGCATGGTAAATTGTATTTTGAAGATAGAATACTCAAAACATTCAGATATGACAAAACAATCGTAGTCGATGATGTACTTATACACGCAGATGTAAAAGAAGGGGATGCACCTATAGAAAAAGTTGATTTTTACTATGATAATAAACTAGTTTTTACCGACACAACAAAACCCTATCACTGGAGGATAAATAAATTATCATTTAGGAAACACAACGTTAAGGTAGTAGTTCACGATGAAATGGGGAGAAACGCAAGTGATGAGATTAATTTATATTTTATTAACTTAAATAGGAAACGCTAGTGTTTTAATCAACAACATTATAAAAATATTCGTTATACGTGTTTTCTGGTTGTAGAAATGAGAGTAGCCATAGTTTCAATGAGACCAAAGATTGCTGATAAAAAATCTAACCTGCAAAAAATGAAGAATTACATTACTAGAAAAAAAGCAGATCTTTATGTCTTTGGTGAATTGTCACTCATTGGTTATCATTGTAAGGATGAAATTAGAGACCTAGCAGAACCAATAGATGGATCATCAATACAATATATGAAAAAGGTTGCAAAAGAAAAAAAATGCTACATCGTTTTTGGTATGCCCTTAAAAGACAACAAAGTAGAGGGACTTGTACATAATTCCTCTGTTCTTGTCCACCCAGATGGAAATGTTGATACTTACAATAAATGGTTTTTACCAACATTTGGTCCTTTTGAGGAAAAGATATATTTTGATGAGGGAAATAACCTGAAGGTTTTTGATACAAAATTTGGTAAAGTTGGGTTGCTAGTATGCTATGATCTGTTTTTCCCTGAGATTTGTAAAGCCTATGTGCTTCAGGGAGCTGATTTTTTGATTTGTATATCTGCCACGCCCTCTGTTAATAGGAAATATTTTGAGGCTTTGTTGCCTGCTCGTGCTTTGGAGAACACAGCGTTTATGATATATGTGAACCTTGTTGGGGCTCAGGAGAATCTTGTATTTTGGGGAGGGGCTCAGGTGCATAGTCCGTTAGGTAACTTGATTGCAAAGGCACCATATTTTAAAGAAAGCATGATAGTATGTGATATAGATTTAAAAGACATCGAAATAGCACGAGCTAACCGCCCTGTGCTAAGAGACATCAGACCAGAGGTGTATCATGATCTTTATGATATATCACGTTATCATACAAAAAAGTAGGTTTAGTTTAAAAAAATTACAAAAAGTATTTACCTGGAAAATAGCATACGGGAACTCCATTACCCTTTGTTTTTTGTTTGAGGGGGAGCGATGAAGAAGAGTTACGACGATGCCACAATTAATAAACTAAATCTGATGGCGGTAAAGATCAGGAAACATATTATTGAGATGTTGTATAGGGCTAAATCTGGTCATCCTGGTGGGTCTCTGTCAGCTGTTGATGCTATTGTTGCATTGTATTTTTTTCATATGAGGCAAAACCCGAAAAAACCATGTGACCCTGATAGGGATCGTTTTATATTAAGTAAGGGGCATGCTGCACCAGCGTTGTATGCTGTGCTTGCAGAGTCTGGTTATTTCCCTGTCTCTGAGCTTAAAAGACTTAGGGAGATCAACTGTAGGTTGCAGGGTCACCCTGTTTGTTTTGATATTCCTGGTGTGGAGGCTTCTACTGGTTCTCTTGGCCATGGTTTGTCTTTTGCTAACGGTGTTGCCCTAGCCGGTAAGCTTGATAAAAAGGATTATCATGTTTATGTGATGCTTGGTGATGGTGAGACTGATGAGGGGCAGGTTTGGGAGGCTGCGGCTGTTGCTTCTCATTACAGGCTTGATAACCTGACGGCGATGATTGATCGTAACTTTTTACAGATTGATGGTAACACGGAAGAGGTGTTGCGTCTTGAGTCTGTGAGGGAGCGTTGGAGTGCCTTTGGTTGGTATGTTGTTGAGGTTGATGGCCATGATATTAAACAGATATTGGATGCATTAAATGAGACAGATGCTCATAAGAATCAGCCTTCTATGATTATACTTAATACTGTGAAAGGTAAGGGTGTTTCTTTTATGGAGAACAACGTTGATTTCCATGGTGTGCCACCAAATGAGATGGAGTATCATCTTGCTATGAAAGAGCTTGATCTTCTTGAGAAGAAACTGGAGGCTTACACTTGAAGGAGATGTATAACCCTCGTAAAGCCTATGGTGAAACTCTTGTAGAGCTTGGTAAAAAATATCCTAACCTGGTTGTGCTGGATGCTGATTTGTCTAAATCCACTAATACTATTATGTTTGCTAAAAAATACCCTGAGCGCTTTTTTGAGATGGGTATAGCAGAGGCGAATATGATAACGACTGCTGCTGGTCTTGCATCCTGTGGCAAGATACCTTTTGTTAGCACGTTCGCTGTTTTCGCTACTGGTAGGGTGTATGATCAGATAAGGATGGATCTAGCATATTCTGAGATGAATGTTAAAATTTTTGCTACACACGGTGGGATAAGCGTTGGTAAAGACGGTGCTAGCCATCAAATGATAGAGGACCTAGCATTGATGAGGGTTCTCCCAAATATGATTGTTCTCGCACCAAGTGATGCTACACAGACGAGAAAAATCGTGGAACTAATGGCTGAGACAAAAGGTCCTATGTACGCTAGGGTGGGACGAGCAGATGCGCCAATAATCTACAAAAAAGAGGACATGAAGAACATAAAAATTGGCAAGGGAGTAATAGTAAAAGATGGAGACGATGCCACTATAATCGCATGTGGGACAATGGTTGACCCAGCATTGGAAGCACAAAAGATATTATCGAAACAGGGTGTAGAAACACGTGTTATAGACATGCATACAATTAAACCATTGGACAAAAAACTTGTATTAAAAGCTGATGAGGAAACAAAAGCAATAATCACTATAGAAGAGCATTCTATAATCGGTGGTTTGGGTAGCGCAGTAGCAGAAACACTTGCGGAAGAAGGATGTAAATGTAAATTTATGAGGATGGGTATAAAGGATGTTTTTTGTGAAAGCGGGGAACCAAAAGATCTACTTGAAAAATACGAGTTGAACGAAAAATATATAGTAAAAAATGTTAAACAAATGCTTAAAAAATAAATGGCTCATGTCCGTGAGTTGTCGGATAGAATAATTTCAAACCATTGATCTTTTTCATTCAGCAGGAAGGCAAGAAAATCAAGATACCCTTGG
>JARYMC010000007.1 GCA_029907305.1 Candidatus Thermoplasmatota archaeon | reverse complement strand
GGGCCACCAGCGTCAGCAACTGGAGGAAGATTTATTGGGTCTTCTCCACTGGCCATTGGCACAAAAATTGTACCACCTGCCAGCAATGTTGCTATTATAAAAACTATTTTTTTTCTAATTTCTAACATATCATCCATCACCCCACCATCCACAATATCACTTTTTGTTAGACCTATTATATAAAATTTTGTTGAAAGAATCACATTTTGTAAAAATATCAAAACCAAGAAAAAACGGATCTGCCGGGATTTGAACCCGGGTTAGAGGCTCCGGAGGCCTCTGTGATATCCAGCTACACTACAGACCCATCACTAAGACAATGAATATGCTTCAGGCTCATAAAAAATTTGATTAAAAAAAGGGTTAAACAAAAACACAATTTTATTGTTTGTTTTCTTCTGTTTTCTGTTTCTCAGGTTTTTTCTCAGAAAGCGATGGCTTTTTTTAAGATGAAACAGGTTTCTCAGGTTGTTTATTTCCACCGCTCTTATACTCAGTGTACCCACAGGTTCCACAGCTAAGACGGTTTTTATGTTCTGCGAGAAAAACGCCGCTACCACATTTCGGGCAATGACGCCGAAGACGAATAATCTTGTCACCCTCGATCTTAAAAATCTCTCTTTTCATCATAAATATCATTTCTTCTCCTCAGCAGGTTTTCCACCAGATTCTTTCTTAGGCTCTTTTTTATCCTCCGCAGCTGGTGGTTTAGCTGGTGATGTCTCAGGTTTTTTCTCAGCCTCAGCCTTGGAGGATGGTTTCTCAGCCTTTTTTTTCTCCTCTTTTTTTCTTTCACGTTTTTCAACCAGTTTGTTGCGCTCAAGCACATATCTCTTCTCTAAACCTTTTGCAGCATCTAAATTAGGATAAACCTTGGCGTAACCAGTACTCTCTTGAGTACCAAAACCCGAGTGAACATAATTAACAATAACATCCTCCTTCTTAACATTAAGTTTATTTGCAAGCTCACTTCTTATAAGCTCACGATCAGGTGTACCTTTCTCACCATGACGTACAGTGAAATAAACCTCAGTCCTGTTAAGCAAAACATTGTTTTTCTTTGAATCAATCTCTATTTCCATAACTATCACATCTCATCGAGGACTTCTTTTACTTTAAGCTTGTTTTCATCAGTCGCCTTTACAACTACGACCCCCTTATCCGGCAATCCATATATTATAGTTACGTCACTCCTAGGAGCGAGAAATATAGCTGCTAAAGAAGCCATATCCTCCTCACCAATAACCTCTATACGCTGAGAACCCTCCTCCAGAACATTATAAGCAGTTTTTATAGCCTCCCAAAGCTCATCAGATATCTCTCCCTGACGGTTTTTTACCCTAACCATTTTTTTACCAAAAGATTTAATCAGTTTTTTAAAATCACTAGAATAAAGATTTCTTTTTATCTTAAAATCAACGACACAAAAAATAGGTGATATATTATTTTTCAACAATGTGTATGTAACCTGGTCTCCAACAGAAACAATATACTTTTCGTTTTTTAAAAAACCAATAAGCTCTTTTTCGTCAACAAAAAATCTACCAATAGGTTCCTTTAACTTGTCTCTCAATTTATCAGGTAATAAACGCATCACTACCTTACCTTTAACGCATATTTACCAGGTTTCGTAATATTCATCTTCTTGGCTATCTGAGAATGCTCAGGGTCACGAATAATAACATAACCCTGCCACCTCTTAGACGTTGGAAGCGAACAATTTGGACAAACATCCTTGTTAGTGAGTAGATGACAGATTTTACATGCGCTTAGATTCTTCACTTTTTACCCTTCTCCTTTTCATCTTTTTTCTTAGGCTCTTCTTTTTTCTTTTTATCTTTCTCAGCAGGACCAGCCTTCAACCACTCGTGCGAACCCAAAGCAGGCTGCCTCATAGTTAAACCAATCTTGCTTTCCCTAGCAGACAACTCATTCAGGCTCACTGAGACAACACGAGCCCTAACAGAATCTCCTGTTTTAAGAACCTGTTTTTTCTCTTTACCAACAATCATCTCGCCTTCTGAATCAACCTCGACATAATCATTCATTATCTGGCTCATATGAATAAGGGCATCAAAAGGACCGATGTGACAGAATGCACCAAACTCTACAATCTCACAAACAATGCCATCAAGTATCTCTTGCAGCTCTGGTTTAAAAGTTAGAGCCTTAAAAGTTACCCGCTGATACAATGCTCCATCACCGTGTATAACAATACCCTCGCCAATTGTTTCAATATTATCAGTTACAACAATCAAACCATAATCCTTTCCCATCGTACCCTCAAAGGTTTTCTGCACAATCTCTTCTACAACAGTATCAATGTCTTCCCCAAATCTTTCAGGTGGAATACGAATTGTATCCTCAACTTTCACTATAGCATACATATTTTAATCAACTCTATAAGATTAAATTTCCTTCCTTGAATATGTTCATACCTTATATGCTTTTTGAGTCCTTAGGTTTACTGGAACATAACAAATAAAGGCAGGAACACAAGTGATACCACTGACATTAATTTTATGAGTATATTCAGAGAAGGACCAGATGTATCCTTACAAGGATCACCCACTGTATCACCAATAACAGCGGCTTTATGAGCAGGGGAGCCTTTTCCACCAAGATTACCAGATTCAATGTATTTTTTTGCGTTATCCCAAGCGCCACCAGCGTTTGCAAGGAATACAGCAAGCAAGAAACCTGTTGATATAGAGCCGAGTAGTAAACCGCCGAGCCCTGCAGGACCGAAGACGAGACCAACTACTATAGGTGATATAACTGCCATTAAACTTGGTAGAATCATCTCCTTTAAAGCCCTCTTTGTACTAATTCGTACACACCGCGAATAATCAGGTTTAGCATTCGAGTTGCTTAGAAGTTTAAACTCTTTGAACTGGTAACGTACTTCTTCAACCATACTATGCGCTGCTTTACCAACTGCACCCATAGTAAGAGCAATAAACACAAAAGGAAGCATAGCACCAATAAAAACACCAGCGACCAAATTAGAGTTACTAATCGTAAGTATAGCGTTTATGTCAGAAATTTTATCAGGATACAATCTGAGCGACTCGATAAAAGTGGCAATCAAAGCTAATGCTGTAATAGCAGCTGAACCAATAGCAAAACCCTTGCCCATCGCAGCAGTTGTATTACCAACTGCATCAAGAGACTCAGCACGCTCACGAACATCCTTGCCCATCCCAGCCATCTCAGCTATACCTGCTGAGTTGTCAGCAACCGGCCCATAACAATCAGTAGCCAAAGAAATACCAAGAACACTAAGCATACCAACCGCAGAGATTGCAACACCATAAAACTCAGCAAAATAATAAGCAACAATCATAGCAACAACAACAGAAATAATAGGAATAACTGTACTCATCATACCAGTAACCATACCTTGGATAATAACAGTAGCTGGTCCTGTTTTCGCTGCATTAGCTATACCCTGGGCGGGTTTCTGTTTCTCAGAAGTGAAATACTCTGTACTCAAACCAATAATTATCCCCGCAATTAAACCCGCAAGCATCGCATAATAAGGTTTTAAAGGATCCTCACCAGATGGATTATCTTTTAGTAAAAACCAAGTAGCAATACCACCTAATATTGCAACTAAAATTGTACTAGCAAAAAGCCCGTTTCTCATAGCGGAATAAACATTTGCTCTTTTGCCTGTACGAACAAAAAACATTCCAATAATAGACGCAAAGATACCTATGCCTGAAATTAATAAAGGAAGCATAATAGCGTTTCCACCATATCTCGTAAGCGCAAATCCACCAGCAATAGCTGCCAAAGCCATAGTAGCAATAATAGACTCAACATATGATTCATATAAATCAGCACCCATACCAGCTACATCACCAACATTATCACCAACAAGATCAGCTATAACCGCTGGGTTTCTTGGATCATCCTCAGGAATATTTTCCTCGATTTTTCCAACAAGATCTGCTCCAACATCAGCAGATTTTGTATAAATACCACCACCAACTCTTGCAAATAATGCTACCGATGAAGCACCAAAACCAAAACCAAATAGGATCTTTGCGGCATCAAATGAACTATACTCAAAGATACTGGTGAATAGAGTATACATACCAAATACACCTAATACACCTAAACCAACGACAGTGATACCCATTACTGCACCACTGGAAAAAGCAATAGAAAGACCCTTGTTCACACTATCTTTTGCTCCCTCTGCTGTTTTTGCGTTTGCTAATGTAGCTATACGCATACCGATGTTACCAGATAAAATAGAGAGAATTGCACCAACTATAAAAGCAAGCGCTGTTCCCCAATGCATATTACTATTTGGAACATAGGATACTCCAAATAAAATAGCTGCAACAGCTATAATAAAAACAACGAGCACCTTATTTTCACTATTTAAAAAGGCAGTAGCACCCTCATGTATAGCACTACTAATTTCCTGCATCTTAGGTGTTCCAGAGCTCTGTCTTTGTATCTTATATACAAGATAACTAGCGTATAACAATGCAACTAAACCACTTAACACTATTATTATAGATATTATATCCATAAGTAGCTCCTCCGCTGTGGGAATTATAAAATGGGTATTTAACAGTTGTGAAAACTTCAAACCAAATATTTATGTATCACACGTGCTTACCGGTTAAGTACCCTAATATTATTTAGAAGATGTTTGAATTAAAACTATGATAGTACAAAAAGGGGCGTGGTTTCTTATGAACAAACAACAAACAACTGTTATGGAGACGAAAAACAAAAAGAAGACTGCCATGAAAAGTATTGATGGTAATACTGCTGCGGCTCATATCGCTTATGCGTTTAGTGATGTTGCTGCTATATACCCTATTACACCATCTTCTCCAATGGGTGAAGAGGTTGATGCATGGGCCGCATATGGTAGGAAAAATATTTTTGATCAAGTTCTCAAAGTCGTTGAAATGCAATCTGAGGGGGGTGCTGCTGGTGCGGTTCATGGTGCTTTAAGTGCAGGAGCATTCGCAACAACATTCACCGCATCCCAGGGTTTACTCCTTATGATTCCAAACATGTATAAGATCGCTGGGGAGCTAATGCCATGTGTATTCCATGTTTCGGGTCGTGCTATAGCAGGACAGGCTCTTTCGATTTTTGGTGATCACCAAGATGTTATGGCAGCTCGTGCAACTGGGTTTGCAATAATATCTTCGAACTCTGTGCAAGAAGTTATGGATTTAGCTTTAGTTTCACATTTATCTACTCTAAGAGCAAGCGTTCCATTCCTTCATTTTTTTGATGGATTTCGTACTTCTCATGAGATACAAAAAATCGAGATGATAGACTATGATGATTTAGCAAAACTCGTGGACTGGGATGCAATAAAAAAGCATAGAGAGCGTGCTTTGAACCCGGAGCATCCGCATCTACGTGGCTCAGCACAAAACCCTGATATTTATTTTCAGGTGAATGAAGCAGCAAACAAGTTTTACCAGGCGGTACCAGGCATTGTTGAAGAGGAAATGAGAAAAGTAGAGAAACTAACTGGCCGAGCCTATCATCTTTTTGATTACGTTGGTGCACCTGATGCAGAAAGGGTTATCGTTATGATGGGGTCAGGTTGTGAGATTGTTGAGGAAACTGTTGGTTATTTAAACAAGAGGGGTGAGAAAGTTGGTTTGATAAAAGTACGTTTGTATCGCCCGTTTTCCGTGGAGCATTTTTTGAAGGTTATTCCGAAAACAACTAAGAAAATTGCGGTGCTTGATCGGACTAAGGAGGTTACTGCTTTTGGTGAACCCTTGTATCTTGATGTTTGTAGTGTGTTACATGACCATAATATAGATATTCAGGTTGTTGGTGGCAGGTATGGTCTTGGGTCAAAAGATTTTACTCCGACTATGGCAAAGGCGGTTTTTGATAACCTAAAACTAGTTTCTCCGAAGAATCATTTTACTGTTGGTATCGATGATGATGTTACACATAGTTCACTTCCATTGGGTGAACAGATTGATACCGCGCCTGAGGGTTTGATTCGCTGTAAATTCTGGGGTATCGGTGGGGATGGAACTGTAGGTGCTAACAAAGATGCGATAAAAATAATTGGGGATAACACAGACATGTATGTACAAGGTTATTTCGCGTATGATTCAAAGAAATCTGGTGGTGTAACTATGTCTCATCTAAGGTTTGGGCGGTCACCGATTCATTCTTCTTATCTCATTGACAAAGCTGATTATATAGCTTGTCATCAGCCATCGTATGTGGATAAATATGATCTTCTTGAGGGGATACGTGAGGGTGGTATTTTTGTTTTAAACTCACCTTGGACTCTTCATGAGATGGAAAAATATTTACCGAACTCGTTGAAAAGGACGATTGCGCAGAAAAAACTGAGGTTTTATAACATTGATGCAGTTAAAATCGCTGAGGAATTAGCCCTTGGTGGGCGTATAAACATGATAATGCAAACCGTGTTTTTCAAACTCTCAAATGTTATTCCAATCAATGATGCAGTGAAATATCTGAAGGATGCGATAGCAAAAACATATGAGAAAAAGGGTCAGAAGGTTATAGAGATGAACTGGAAAGCTGTTGATGCCGCACTTGAAGGGTTACAGGAAATAAAGTATCCGTCATCATGGAAGGATCTACAGCCTGAGAAAAAAATTGCCAGGGATGAACCAGAGTTTGTGACTAAAGTTATGAGGCCTATGTTAGCTCAACAGGGGGATAAACTCCCAGTTAGTGTTTTTACACCTGGCGGTATTTTCCCTCCTGGTACAACAAAATATGAGAAACGCGGTGTTGCAATTAATGTTCCTGAGTGGATTATGGATAAATGCATCCAGTGTAATCAATGTGCAATGGTGTGCCCACATGCAGCGATCAGACCAGTTCTTGTTACCCAAGATGAACTAAGAAAGGCGCCGAAAGGTTTTGAGGCTAAGAAAGCAGTTGGTAAAGAAGCTGAGGGGTTGTTTTTCCGTATCCAGGTTTACCCAGAGGATTGTATGGGTTGTGGGAACTGTGCTGATATCTGTCCTGCGAAAGAGAAAGCGTTGGTTATGAAACCACTTGCGACACAGAAAGACAAGCAGGTGCCTCTGCAGCAGTATGTAGAAACAATTCCTGTGAGATCTGGTGGTTTTGATAAATTCTCTGTGAAAGGTTCGCAGTTCCAGAAACCTTTGTTTGAGTTTTCTGGTGCATGCGCAGGATGCGGAGAAACACCGTATCTGAAAACTATTACGCAGTTGTTTGGTGATAGGATGATTATAGCGAATGCTACTGGTTGCTCAAGTATTTGGGGTGGTTCAGCGCCATCTGTTCCGTTTACTGTGAATGAGAAAGGCCATGGTCCCGCATGGGCTAATTCTTTGTTTGAGGATAACGCAGAGTATGGTTTTGGTATGGTGCTTGCCACTATGCAGAGACGTGAGAAACTTGCTGATCTCATTAAACAAGCAATTGACAAAAGCACGGGCGAGTTAAAAGAAGTGTTTTCTCTTTGGTTGCAGAACATGCATGATGCTGAGAAATCAAAAGAGTATGGTGATAGAATCAAGTCTTTGCTGGAAAAGAATCATAGCGACGTTTTGCTCAAACAGATATGGGAAATGCGTGATATGTTGACGAGGAAATCAATCTGGGCTGTTGGTGGCGACGGATGGGCTTATGATATAGGTTATGGTGGTTTGGATCATGTTATAGCGATGAACGAGGACATAAACATACTTGTTTTTGATACAGAGGTTTACTCTAACACTGGTGGGCAGTCATCAAAGGCTACGCCTATGGGCTCAATTGCTAAGTTCGCTGAATCAGGTAAAAAAACTAAGAAGAAAGACCTGGGTTTGATGGCTATGAGCTATGGTTACGTTTATGTTGCATCTGTTGCTATGGGTGCTAATAAGAACCAGTTCATAAAGGCTTTACAAGAAGCAGAGTCTTATAGAGGACCTTCGCTCATTATAGCTTATGCACCTTGTATAAACCATGGTATAATAAAGGGTATGGGTAAAACACAGGAAGAGGAAAAACTTGCTGTTGAATGTGGTTACTGGCCCTTGTATAGATATGACCCGCGTTTAGCTGCTCAGGGTAAGAACCCGTTCCAGCTTGATTCCAAGGAACCAAATGGTAAAGTCCATGATTTCCTTATGGGTGAGGTTAGATACGCTGCGCTTACAAAAACTTTCCCAGAAGAAGCAAAGAGATTACATAAAGAACTTGAGGAAAGCATAGTTGCTCGTTATAAGATGTATAAGGCTATGGCTGAGCAAAAATAAATAGAAGATCTGGTCTTTTAATTTTAACCAAAAGACTAATCACCTCTTTCTGCATTCCTTTTTTGTGGTGCACTTATTTGTTTAAAAGAGCAGGTGAGTTAGTAGAGATTATACGGAAATCAGAAAATATCCATATTGTTACACATATTGATGCTGATGGTATAGCAGCTGGTGCCATTGCATCCCAGACGTTAAAACGATTAAATAAAGATTATTCCATTGAGTTTGTTAAACAGCTTGATAAAAATGTTTTGGAAAAACTGAAAAATGAAAACCATGAGCTTGTATGGTTCACTGATTTAGGTAGTAATATTGATTTTAAATCTATTGATTTCAACAAAATAGTCACAGACCATCATGTGTGTTCTAAAGACACAGGTTTTTCTTTTCATCTGAACCCTCATCTTTTTAGTATAGATGGAGCTGACCAGATAAGTGGTGCTGGTACTACCTATCTTGTTTGCAGGTTAGTTGATAAAAAAAACATGGATTTGTCTTCGTTAGCTGTTGTGGGTGCTTGTGGTGACATCCAGGATAGGAAAAACTGTAAACTTGTTGGTTTAAACCGTGATATTATTGAGGATGGTAAAAAAGCGGGTGTCTTAGAAACCAAGTTAGATATCCGGTTTTTTGGTAGAGAGACCCGGCCGATATACAAAATGTTACAGTACTCTAATGATCCTATTATACCTGGTTTAAGTGGTAGGGAAGAGGCATGCATATCTTTTCTTCAGGAACTAGGAATAAAAATGAAAGATGGTGACAGTTGGAGGAGATGGATAGATTTAGACAAAAAGGAGAGGTGCAGGATCATTTCTGGGCTTGTTGATCTGCTTTTAAATAAGGGTTTTGGTCATAAAAATGCTAGGAGATTGATTGGGGAGGTATATCTGTTGGAAAAAGAGCAGGTTGGTACTGAGGTTCATGATGCAAAAGAATTTGCAACGTTGCTTAATGCTACGGCACGTTATGGTAAACCAGAGGTTGGCATAAACGTATGTTTAGGTGATAGAGGTGAATGGTTCAAAAAAGCACAAAACCTGCTCCAGGGGCATAGACATAACCTTGTAGAGGGTTTGCAGTTTGCAAAAGAAGAGGGTATTGTCAAGAGGGATTATTTGCAGTTTTTCCACGCAGGCACAGGTATTCGGGATACAATTGTTGGTATTGTCACAAACATGCTGCTTAACTCAGAGGATATAAGCAGTGATATGCCTCTGATTGGTTTTGCAGATACTGAAGATGGGGATGTAAAGGTTTCTGCGAGGGGTACACAAGAACTACTTGATAAAGGCCTTGATTTATCTTATGCATTGCGTAAAACATCTGAAAAACTCGGTGGTGTTGGTGGTGGTCATAAAATAGCTGCTGGTGCAACTATACCAAAAGGAAAAGAAGAAGAGTTTTTAGATTTACTAGAAAAGGAAATAAAAAATCAGTTGAATTTGTAAACTTTTTCAACTTTTACCTCAAAGATTAATTCTTCCCCTGAGAGTTTGTTTAGACTCAGCCCAGCATTATGAAGATCTTCTTCGATTATATACTGTGCAAACATCATTGGGATTACATAGATCCGACGTATCAGGTACGTTCGGTTAAATTCTATTGTTCTGTTGATTTCGTAAGGTTCAATTTTTCCTTTGAATTCGACACTTACGTTGATGTTATTTTCGGTGACATTTTCTACAGTTATGTTTAGCACCATCCCCATATAGTCCAATTTATATTTTGATCCAGGTAACGGAGAACTTTTGATAATTATCTTGGTTTCATTCCACTCTGCTGTTGTTGCATCTGGGAAAATAAAACCTAGTTGATCTATGTTGACAACAAATGGTGTAACTTGGTTAGTGAGATTCTGGGTTTTTGTTGGTGTTGTTTTTATCAGGACGCTAGTATCAGTTACATTGATAACCATCGAGGAGTTTTCCCAGATATAATATGGGGGTAGATTATCATATATCATGCCAGTATAGTATGCCTGTTCAAGATCCTCAACTAAAATATATTCTGGTATGGTGAAGTTTCCAAGGTTTTGTACATTTAACCATTTTAATGTTATGTTCTCATCATTTAAGTCAATGACTTCTAATGTTTGGTTCAGAGTATGATTAAATAAACTTTCAGTTAAATGAGTTGTACTAAAAATATCACCTACACTAACTTTTTTTTCTACGCCATATGCCTTTTCTGGTGGAATAGTTAGGTTTTTTGTTTCACCTTGTTTTAAACCAACAAGTCCTTCTATCAAACCTTCTATATAACCTTGTGAGTAATATTCATATCCTTCTGGTGGATAAGCAGTTTTATTCAGCGTAACATATATCTGCAAAGGCACTCCACTGGTTTTATTTATGGTATTTTTATAGGATGAATCAAAAATAGTACCATTTGAAGCATATCTACCAATATAATTTATGTCAACGCAGTCTCCTAACGCTATTGTTCCAGGTAAATTCACTTGAAGAGTTACGGTAGCCTGAGATTTTTGTCCGTTTTCATCAGTTATTTCATAAACAAATGAATCGTTTCCTGAAAAATTAGTATTAGGTGTATATAAAATTTGATTATCAGCGGTAATATTAACTATTCCATTGGATGCCTGCAATAATATCTGAACTTGTTTCTGATATGAGGTGATATTTGAATATCTATCATTGTGGAGAATAATGTTAATGATATTAGTCGAGTCTTGATATACTGATAGAGAATCATCTTTTGCTAAAACTTCTTGTTTTTTACTTCCAAATAAATTGTTCATGATGTCTTCGCCGTATGCTAATATCAAAAATGCTGATATTGCACACACTACAATAATAACTAAGCCTATAATAGCTATTTTTTCTTTTTGCATGGCTAACTCGAATGGAGTTATTGTATATTAATTTAAGCCTTGTGGTTCGTCCATGTTCTATCTATAACATGTCGAATAAGTTTAGCAGCAAGCAGAGCAGTTTCACCTTTGTCAAATGGTGGGCATACTTCTACGATATCAAAACCGATAAGCTGTGGTGAAAAACTGTTTATGCATTCGATAACATCATGGGGTGTGATCCCAAAGGGCTCAGGTGTGCTAGTCCCAGGGGCATATGCTGGGTCTAAAACATCGATGTCAAGTGTAAGATAGATTTTTTTGTTTTTTAGATGTTTTTTTGTATCAGTTATAGCTTTTTTGATCCCGTTTTCTTTTATAAAAAATGAGTCTATGTAAAAAAGTTTTCTGTTTTTTGCTTCCTCGAATTCTTCTTTTTCAACTGATCTAATTCCTAGAACTGCGATGTTTTCTATGTTTATGTGGTCAGCTATACGTCTTATAACACAAGCATGATTATAGGGTTCGTTTTCATATTGTTGTCTAAAATCAATATGTGCATCAAGTGATAAAACAGCTACGTTTTTTGGAAAAGCCTGTACTATGCCTGGTGTTATCGAATGTTCACCACCTATTGCTATTGGGAACTTGTTTTTTTTCAAAAGGTTAGAAGTAAAATCTTTGACTTTTTTGATCATAAATTCGGGTTTATCGTTTCTCACATCAAGGTCGCCGTAATCATGGAATTTTATATCTCTTAGGTCTACACCTGTTTTTAGGTTGTATGTCTCAAAATTCCAGCCAGCCTGTCTTATCTCCATGGGTGCCTGGTCTGCACCATGTCTAAAAGAAGAAGTCTTATCATAGGGTACTCCAAATATCACAAAATCTGCATCGTTGAAACTTGATTCAGCGTCAGCGAAATAATTTGGAAAAACCATATGTCATCGTTACTTCATTTAATTCATGTAAAGTGATGGCTAGAAGTTAGGTTCTTGTTATCTTCTTTTTACCTAGTGCCTCTAAGTACTGGATTTCCTTACCTGGTTCTAGTTGCCCTTTTAGTTCCTCTGGTATAGGCATCTCAAAAGTCTGATAGGTCTCCATGTCCATAAGTTGAACCTGGTCGCCCATAATTGCAAGCACCTGAGCGGTTCTCTTATCTATCATTGGAACCTGCACCTTGTGTTTCACTGGGTGAACAATGCTTCTTTTTTGTTCATCAAAAATACCTATTGCTTCGATCCTTGCTTTTGCTTCTCCATGTTTCCCGGGTTTAGACGTGGAAATACTCATTATTTTGCATGGTTCATCATCAATTATTATGTATCTGTTTACCTTTAATTCTCTAACTTCTGCCAACTCTTTCATGTCTCTATTCTCCTTCTGCTACTTTATACACGACATCGTGTTCTCTAACTCTGTCGTTTAGTTTTATGCCAACAGAGTCACCTGTTTTTACAGATTGAACAGGGTTTTTATTTATTTGCATACTCTGAATTTTTTGTTTAAGATCGGTATGCGCTCCGACAATGTGAATGGTGTCACCTATTTTAAGATTACCATCTGTTATTTTTATAGCTGCTACGCCAATGTTTGTAAAGAAATGCTCAACCACACCTATCTTCTCTTCAACCATATCTTATTTCACCAACCAATAATACAACATCTTATACTTATATAATATCCTAATCAAAATTTTTTATTCAACTATCTCATAGATGGCTTTTTTGCCGTGTTTAACGCAGACGAAAGCCTCCCAGGACTTATCCCACGCCATCGGGTTTGCGCATATCGGGCATGCTAGGTTTTCAATTATTTCTCTGTGTTGCTTTGTACGGGTTTTCAGAACTTGAGCCTTTATTTTTTTTGTTGGGTCAAGAGAATCCATAACATAGACTTCTCCGCCAACAGGTAGAAAAGGTGTTGTCTCAGATTTCATCCTTTTCTTACGATAAGCCTTCATCTGCTGTTTGTATTTCTCCATCATTGTTTGTCTTCTGCCCATAAGTATCAACCTGGTATCCGTTTTATCATGAATAAGGTTTTTGTTTTATAGCATGTACCTAAATAAAGGTTAAAATTAATCCATAAAACTTGATTTAAAAACCTATTATTTTGTTAAAATCAATCGATGAGTTAATTTTAACTACAAATGTTCGAATCCACTTAACCTGTATAAATATTAATCAAACTACAAGGACAAGAATAAGGGAGGTAATAGAAGAAATTTGAAGAGATTAGAACTACTGTCTTAAAAAATTATACCATAGATTTTTATCCATACACATAGATGACATCAAAATCAGAGTTGACAAATAATTTTCCATCAGCTACAGCAAATGGACCAGTAGCGGATGAATCATGAGATGTTCTCATACGCCAGATAAGCTTTCCATTACTCTCATTAAAAATACAAGTATAAATCGTAAAGGGTGCTCTCTGCGCATGAGCAATAACCTTACTATCTACCACAACCGGTGATATAACTGGATGTGCAAATAGAAGACAATCAGAGTAATCTTCTATAATCTCCCTTTCCCAAACTATATTTCCATTGTCCTCATCCAACGCGTAAAGCCAGCCATCTGCATCAACCACAAATAACTTACCATAAGCAAGCGAAGGCGTGGAAATACTAGTAAGCCAATTAGCAACATATTTTTGTTCTATGGTATGATACCAGATTTCCTCACCAGTCTCTTGGTCCAAAGCATAAATCCTACGGTCATACCTATATTTATTGACAATAATGTTAGATGGTATAAACAGCTTTCCATCTCCTGCTGCAGGAGAAGAAAATAATACATAACCTTCAACAGGTTTCATCCATAATCTTTTTCCATTATTTATATCAAAGGCATAAACCCTTGATTTCTTAAATAACTTAAGATAAAATCTTTCAAGGAGAGAAAACATTCCTGAGTGAAACCCAGTAACTACAAAAACTTTGTTATCTGATACCACAGGTGTACTCTCCAGAAAACCCAACATACTCTTTCTCCAAATCAATTCTCCATTGTTTTCATCATAAACATATATCATACTCAATGGTATCTGAAACGTTAGATGCCCTCCAGCAATTACCTTGCCCTCTGCTACAATTACAGAACAATGAAATGAACTCCCTAAAAAGGTTTTTTCCCAAATAGTATGCCCTGTATTTTCATCTAATGCAAAAAGTTTACTCCAACAACGGCGTAAAAAAAATTCGCGTTGGCGTGAAATGTAAGTACCTAACCCCATGCTGACAAACAACTTACCATTACTATAAGCAGGGCTGTTAAGACCAGAGAAAGAGATCCTTCTGCTGAGTAAAGGCAAATGTATTAATTCCCGCCGCCAAATTTGACTACCATTGTTCTCATCAAAGGCGGTAATCATCGCCCCCTCATAGGTACGAAAAACAGATTTTCCATAAGGATCGCTATCGAAATGACCATAAATAAATACTTTATCATTTGCAACTATTGGAGAAGAAAAATGCCTTACAACAGCCCAAATGATATTGCTATAAGATCTATTCCAGATTTGATTTAGTGAATCTGGAAATGACGACATTGAAGTTCCAGTATGCGATGCATCATGTTGATACATAGGCCAATCATAAGATGTTGAAGAGGAAGTAATATTGCCAAGGGATTGTTCGATTTTTTCTGAAATACTGTACATTGCTGACGGTTTTTCAAGTACTATTACTATAATAGACGTCAATAATATTACTGATATAACTCCTACAAAGACGTATTTTACATTATTCATATTTTTATCTTCTTATATAATTATGATATTAGCCAATATAAATAATTTACGGAGAAGTAAAATTACTTCCCCATTTTGTTTTTATCTAGATTATATCCCAAGTGCCGACTTGATATACGAGGCTTTACAAACAATACCGACATAATACTTACTTCCAGCAAATACCAGCCCGACAAATTTTCCGTTCAAATCTACGAAACTTCCACTATCTCCACCCTCCACAAATGGTTGTTGTACGATTATCTGATCTTTGAAAATAGCCCATTTAGATAAAGTATAGCGGATTTTGACTGTTGCATGATTGTCTGTCACTATGTTTTGAGTTACCGCAGTTGTTGCCCCTGATTTTCTTACCGTTTGACCAACATTTGGAACCACTGCAGTCATAGAAACACTATAACAATGTTCATCATCCGGCCCAAGCACCTGATTAGATAGTGCACTATGGGAGAGGGTTGCTATGGCTGCATCTGCCTTATTTGAGAATATATAACTTAAATATCCATATCTAATTTTAATGTATTTATAAAGATAGCCGATTGTAGGCCCTCCTCCATCACCTAATCCTGGTTGTATCACGGATACGCCTGACCAAAGGTGTTTTCCCTCCGTATTCTGTGCTATAACATGTGTACAACTCAAAATATACCCGCTGGTGACAACAGCTAAAGTACCATAACTGTCTGTTAGATAATAGGTGCCTACTGATATTCCTCCAACCGTAGGATCCCAATGTGTATGCCGGCTCTTTCTCAGCAATTGAGGTATAACGACGCTTTGAGGTTCAGCTAATAAACTACATGCTACTATTCTACCACTCACTCTTACATCGGTTTTAAAACTCATAATTTCACTAGGTACTATACTCCTGTATTCTTCACTTTCTATATAGATGATTATTTTGTAAGGTTCGCTGTCAGTATAACTTATCCCTGTAATCCCTTCTTTAAGAAGTAGTTCTTTCTCTGCAATTTCCGCTGCCTCTTTAACAGATTTTATGCTATTATTTGCGTTTGTTGGTATTGCTGCTAGTAAAATAACAAGAAGTATACCAAGTGCAATAAATTTTATCTTTTTCATCTTTCTTTCACCTCCTCATGCTGTTTTTGAGAACTTTTTGATACCGCATGACATATCAAATTTATTCCTCCTCTAAATAAAAAATCTTTAAGCTAATTCAAATATTTTTTGTAACTATAATAACAAATTTTCAACTAAAATGTCCTAATATACAATATAATGTTAGTATCACCAAAAACGTCTCAAAAATTGTTATTATAAAAACATGCCACTCCTTCGACGTTATAGATGACTCGGTTTTACCCGGGATGAAAAGAAAATACTTTTAGTCATTTCATTACAAGTTCGGGTGATTCATCAATGGCATGAATGCTATAGACTTTTTACTCGAATCTTGTTAAATTTCTGTCTAGATTATATAACATCTTCTTCAGCCAAAGTTTATGTTTTATAACCTCTTTCATGATACGAATCAAACAATGAAATTGAGCGAGCTTCCAATTGAAAAACAGATCATAGAAATTCTAGAAGAGCAGGAGATATCTGAGCTCTACCCACCACAAGCTGAGGCTCTACCATATGCTCTGAAAGGAGAAAACCTGGTGCTGTCTATACCAACTGCTAGTGGTAAAAGCCTTGTTGCATACCTTGCGATTGTACACAGATTAATTTCTATCGGTGGTAAAGCAATATATGTAGTCCCCTTGAAGGCTTTGGCTCGTGAGAAGTACGAGGATCTTAAGGTTTTTGAAAAACTTGGTTTGAAAGTAGCTATTTCCACTGGTGACCTTGATGAGTCTGATACAAGGCTTTCTCGTTATGATATTATTGTTTGTACATCTGAGAAGGCTGATTCTATTTTACGGCATGGTATAAAATGGGTTGATAAGGTTCGTGTTCTTGTTGTTGATGAGATTCATTTGATTCATGATCCTAGTCGTGGTCCGACTCTTGAGGTTATTATCTCTCGTTTTAAGGCTTTGAATCCTAGTACTCAGATTATCGCGCTTTCTGCTACTATCAGGAATGCTAGGGAGCTTGCTGATTGGCTTGGTGGTAGGCTTATTCAGTCTGATTGGAGGCCTGTACCGCTCAGGGAGGGTGTGTTTTATAAGGATGAAATTAAATATGATGATGGTACGGTGGTAAAGATTGGTAAACTTGGGGATAGAGCTCTTGATACGTTGGTTTTGGATTCTATCACAAATGGCGGGCAGGTTTTGGTTTTTGTTAACACACGTAAGTCAACTGTTTCTGTGGCCCATAAACTTGGGGATGTAATAGGAAAAATTTTGTCAGATGAAGAAAAAAAGGGTCTCAAAAAGTTGGTTAGTTCTATAAAACGTGATGCACTTGAGTTTACATCTTTTGATGCTAATCTGTCGTCATGTGTTGAGAATGGTGTTGCTTTTCATAACGCTGGTTTATCTAGTGTTCATCGTAGGGTTGTTGAGCAGGGTTTTAAGAATCGTTTGATTAAATGTATTGTTGCTACGCCTACTTTGGCTGCTGGTGTTAATATCCCTGCTCAGCGGGTTATAATCAGGGACTTGTGGCGTTATGACCAAAACTTTGGTATGCATTCTATACCTATTTTGGAATATAAGCAGCAGGCTGGTAGAGCTGGTAGACCAAGGTATGATAAACAGGGTGAGGCTATTACTATCGCTAAGAATGAGGAGCAAAAAGAACGTATTTTTAATGATTATATCCTTGCTGATACAGAGCCTATTTTTTCGAAGCTTGGTAACCAGATGGCTTTGAGGACTCATTTGTTGTCAGCTATTGCAACAAATTTTGTTGACAGCCTCGAGGGTATTTACAAGTTTATAGACAGCACTTTTTATGCGTATCAATCCGATGTTTATACCCTGAGGGATGATATAGATGAGGTGATTGATTTTTTATTATCAAATGGTTTCATTGAGCGAATAAATAATGATAGGTTTATGTCAACGTTGTTTGGTAACAAAACCTCGTCTTTGTATATAGATCCGTTGTCAGCTGTTTTAATTAAAAAAGCTCTTGTGAGCTCATGTGATAAAAAATCATCATCTTTATCGTTTATACATACAGTTTGTTCCACACCTGATGTACGCTCGTTGTATCTTAGTAGCAACGATGGGTGGGTTGAGGATAAACTGGAGAGATACCGTGGTGATTTTTTGATCGAACCACCTAAAGAGTCTAGTGAGGAATACGAATGGTTCCTGAGTGGTCTGAAAACAGCTTCGTTAATAGAGGATTGGATCAACGAGGTGCCCGAGGAAAAGATTGTTTCTAAATACAATGTTGGCCCAGGTGATATATACAGTCTTATAGAAACAACTGAGTGGCTCTTGCATGCGACCAGGGAGTTTGCTAGGATGTACAACTTTGATTGTGTATCAGAAATTAATGATCTAATTCTAAGGGTTCATAACGGATGCAAAAAAGAACTACTTAACTTGATATCATTAAAGGGCATAGGTAGGGTTAGGGCACGTGCTCTGTACAGAGAGGGTTTCAAGACAGTTAATGATCTTCGTGGCGTCCCAGTTAAAAGACTAGCTATGATAAAAAGCATAGGCGAGAGGGTAGCAGAGAGCATCAAAAATCAAATAGGGGAAAGTGTTAAGGGTGGAGAAAAAGAGTTATCTGAGTTTCGTAAAAGTAGGAGAAAAACTAGATGATAAAGATTGTTGGTGCAAAAGGGAACATAAAAGATGTTGATGCTTTTTTGAAACAAGTTCAGGTTTTCGCTAAAAAAAATAATGTTGTTGTTCAGGTTTTTGATGCTGATGTTATTTATGGTGAAAAACACCTGGTTTCTGCTGCGCAGCATGCTATTAGAGCTTTTGAGAGGAAAACTAATACAACTAATTCTTTGGATAAAGAAATCTTGTTGTATGCATCTGGTGAGAGACAGTTGAAACTTGCTATCCCTAAGATGGGGGTTAAAAAAAATGGGGAGAATGTTGCTTTTGTTTTTATTAACAACAAAAAATCTTTTGATACTTTGATTAACAAACTTTTAAAAATACTTTCTTTAGAAAGAGATGATAGGGTTTTAGAGGGTAGTATGGAAAAGCTTAGGAAATTTGGTGTCACAGAAAAAGAGTTGGGGACTGTCACGAAAGCTAAATATGGGGATCTTATTCTAGAAAAGGTAGCAATGGTTGATGTTATTAAATAAGCCCGCATGGGGTAGTTTGGATATCCTAGAAGCCTGCGGAGCTTCAGACTCGGGTTCGAATCCCGATGCGGGCGTGCTATTAATCACTAGAGGTTTTATGTGGAAGAGAAAAATTTGTCTTATTTCATCTCAAAAAAACTATTATCCTAAAAGAAGGTACTGCGAAGTTAATTGTTGCTCCTCCTTATAATGTTTCTATGTTAACATATATCATTCATCAGGAGTGACATGTCCTCCATCAACAAATAATTTCCAAGTACTTAAAAGAAGAAAAATACCAGAATTATTAAAAAATCTTATAAAACACAGAACTTACATTGTTTTTCCTACAAACGTAAACAAAAAACACTGTTTTTAGAATTTTGTAGGATTTTCTCGATGTATGGTTTTATGATATTATAATAAATTAATGGTATTGAGGCAAGAAAAAAAATGAACACATCAATGTTACCAAAACAAGATATGTTTCTAAAAGCCTCTGCATATTCACTTGCATATCTAGATGCCAAAAATGTATTTAATGTATCATTTGTAATGATCAACGGGCAGGATCAAGTTTCTTACATAATTGAGGATGTAAGGATATGAATGTTGTAAAATACCAAAAAAGTAATGATACAGTTGTATTCAACAAAACGGATACAGCTTCAAAACTACTGGCTGCTAAGAGGTTTGTTATAGATGAATTTGTACATGGCGGACACCTCGTTTCTCTCGCATCATCAGCTATAGCTCTCTCAGCAATGCTTTTATTGAATATAGGAATCCGATGGGAATTTTTACTCGTATCATATCTTGGTACATATTGTATTTATAGCTATGATCATTATAAAGGAATAAAAATTGATTCTTCCAATAATTCTACGCGAACGAACCACCTAATAAAATATTATCGATTTATTCCTTTCATTCTAATAATTTACGGGATTGCATTTTTTTCCTTACTCATATTTTTCGGAAATACTATAAGCCTATTTTTTGGTGGACTCCTGTTACTCTCGAGTCTATTTTATACAAGCAAAGTTAAAAATATGACAAAAAAAATAGTAGGTTTTAAAAATATTTATACGTCATTTTCCATTAGTCTTTTAATTGTTTTTACCGTGGTATATTGTTCGTATCCACTCGGTTGGCTAGTCTTTATTCTTTTTGCTTTTCTCTTCTTACGATTAATGCTTGACACAAGTTTTTGCGATATCAAAGATATGGATTCTGATCGAAAGTTACATCTGCTAACCCTCCCTCTCTATTTTGGAAAACAAAGATTTCTAACATTTTTACATATAATTAATTTCCTTTCATTTGCTCTCATAATAGTTTCTGTCAGTTTGAGCATTGTTCCTTCATACTGGCTATTTTTAGGAATCTTTACGATTTACTGTTTTTATTATATTCAAAAGGTTAAAGATCCAAAAGCAAATTTTCAGTCTCTTGCAAGTATAGCTGTTGATGGAGAATATTTACTTTGGCCAATAGTACTTTTTGTAGGAAAATTCTTTATGACGATAATGCCAATCAAGATACTTTAAGTCACATCATAAAATAGTAGAGGACTTTAAAATAGGACAGTATGTCCTGGATTTAAACCGTTTGGTTTGTCCAAAAAATCAAAGTCCTTTATTAAAAGTAAATAAAATATATATACTATTATTTAGATAAAATATGGTTGCAATGAAAAAAAAGATAGAAGATATCATCATTGTTGGCGGTGGCCCTGCGGGGTCATATCTTGGCTGGCTCTTAGCAAAAAACGGATTACACCCTATCATCTTTGATCATTCACACCCCAGAGAGAAACCCTGTGGCGGAGGAATTAGTGTTTTAGCATTAGAAAAATTTCCTTTTTTAAATGATGTTCCTGAACCGAAAAACCTAGATTTCGATTTTGGACTCATATCACCAACTGGAATAAGTGTTATGACCTCTGGTAAGAAAGGTTCATGGTCGTTATCAAGATTAATTTTAGATAAATACATTCTTGATAAAGCAATTGAATACGGATGTAGACTTATTCCAGAGCGAGTCATAAATGTAAAAATCAAAGAGAATGTTTGGCATATAAAAACAAGAGAAGCTGAATATCAAGCGAAGATTATTATCGGTGCTGATGGTGTAAACAGCATTGTTCGTAAAAAAATTCTTGGCCCAATCCCAAAAGAACATCTTGGTCTTTGCTACGGTTGTTTTGCGACAAGTGATAAAAAAGAACCCACATCTGTAAAATTCTTAAAAAATAAACAGGGATATGCTTGGTGTTTTCCACGACACGATCATTTAAGCATAGGTGTAGGAACTTCATCGTTAAAAACAAAAGATATTAAAAAAATTTTCAAAGAATTTCAAACCACATACTATCCAAAAATAAAGATCCTATCAACATGGGGAGCAACCATTCCAAATATTAAAAACGATGACTTTTTCAAATTACCTTGCTCAGGAGAAAATTGGATTCTAATTGGAGATGCTGCAGGACATGTTGACTCAGCAACAGGTGAAGGGATAACATATGCGCTATGGTCAGCGGAGCTAGCAGCGAAAGCAATCATAGAAAACGATCCAAAATCTTTCGATCGTCTATGGCGAAATGCATATGGTAATATGCTTGCAGAAAGCTGTAAAATGAGAGAGATATTTTACAATCCTTTTCTTCTTGAATATACAATAAGACTTGCAAATAAAAGTAAAACCCTTTCGACACTGCTGTATGAATTTATGACTAATCAGATACCTAGCAAAGATTTAATGAAAAGAATCATTAGAGATATCCCAAAGACGATGAAAGAATATCTGGAGATGAAACTATCGTAGAAGAGATTGTTATCGTCGGTGGTGGACCCGCAGGGGCATACTTAGGATTTCTCCTTGCAAAAGAAGGATTAAAACCAATCATTTTTGATCATTCACACCCACGGGAAAAACCCTGTGGCGGTGGTATTAGCATTCTTGCGATAGAAAAATTTAAACTCCTCCATGAAAGCCCAGAAGAAAAAGATCTTGATTATAATATCGAATTTATTTCTCCTAGCGGAACGAGTGTTATAACAACAGGGAAAAAAAGTGGCTGGATCCTTTCCCGATTAATTTTAGATAAATTTCTCCTTGATAAGGCAATAGAACAAGGGTGCACACTCATCCAAGAACAGGTTATCGATGTCCAATTCAAAGAAAATCTCTGGAATATTAGAACAAAAATGCAAACGTATCAAGCAAAATTTCTTGTTGGTGCAGATGGTGTTAATAGCATAGTACGGAAAAAAATTCTTGGCCCCATACCCAAACAAGACCTTGGCATCTGTTATGGCTGCTTTGCTACAAGTAATAAAAAAGAAGTGACTCGAATAAAATATTTTGAGGACATCAAAGGATATGCTTGGTGTTTTCCACGGCATGATCATTTGAGTATTGGTATTGGCATGGCGGAAGGAGATACTAAGAAAATTAAAAAGATTTTCAACGATTTTATTACATCTTACTATCCAGATATAAATATAAAATCAAAATGGGGAGCAAAAATTCCTATTATAAAAAATCCTCATTTTTATGACCTTCCCTGTGCAGATGATAATTGGATGCTAATCGGTGATGCCGCTGGACATGTTGATCCAATAACAGGGGAAGGAATTTCATATGCCTTATGGTCTGCAGAATTAGCTGCAAAAGCTATTCTGAAAAAAGATCCAAAATCTTTTAATGAGATGTGGAAGAAAGAATATGGTGACACATTACGAACCAGCTGTACCTCGAGAGATTTTTTTTACAATCCTAAACTACTTGAATATTCAATAAAACTTGCATCGAAAAGCAAAACATTTTCAACATTTCTCTATGAATATACTATGAATCAAATTCCCAGTAAAGATCTGATAAAAAGAATTATCAAAGATATTTCAAAGATAACAAAAGAATATATTTTTTCGAGTTTAAGATCTTAATATACATTAACTTATAATAAGAGTAAGATAACTTTTTATATCAATATCATAATTTTTAAATAAAATTTTTTTACCTAATGCACCAGAGACAATGCCAGACATGACACCTCTAAAAATAATGAATTTTGATTGATTAGAAAATATTGTCCATGGATAATAGACTGCTGCGATACTTGGTTTCTGAAGATCTAACACAAAAACATCTCCAAAACCTAAAGCAGGGAAAAAATCAATTAAAAATTTTTGAAAATCATTATCTCCATATTTCTCTTGTAATATTTTACCATATTCAAAACAAGCATCAAAAAGATGCTGTTCTCCATCCTTCAGCTTTCCGATTTCTTCTTCAATTAGATAGATAATGTTGGATTCGCAAGGAAAAAATCTCATATTTTTATAGGAGAGTATTCCTTGTTTAAATTCAAAAAAACCAAGATCAATTAAGTGTTTTAAGGAATTTTGAGAGTACTTTGTTTCTCTAATTTCATTTAATGCTTTATATTCATTGTTGAGTTCTTGTTCGAATAAGTTTGTTTCAATAAGTATTTTATTTGTTTTTTCCTGAATTTTTTCTTTCGGAGCGCACAGTATATAACATTCTTCATCACCTCGTCCTTGACATTGTAATTGTATTCCCTCGATGGTTTTATCTTGAAACTCATAAGCACAAATTCCAGCACAAGCTCCATCTGTCATTATATAACCTAGACCATTATGTCTACAAACAATATATTCCCGAACTGACATCGTTGATAATTTTTGATCAATATCTAAATTGTGATCTGCTTGTTCCGAATATGTACTCTCGATATACCTTACAAAAAAATAGATAAATTCGGCAAATTCTTTTTTTGTAGCATCTTTAATCGTTGGAAAATTCGACATAGATGCATATAAATAACCAAATTTTTTCCCCGCAGAATATAATGCTTGTTTTCCTTGCTCACCATAGTACTCGATAATTTTACTTTCAATTATTTCAAAGAGGGGTTCTGGTAAAAAAAACTCCCTAAGGTAGGTTGTGTACTTTTGTTCTGTAAACATTGTCACGACGAACCCCGGTTTGTCAATAATTTCTCTACGAGGGATAATTATATTTTGAATATACCATGTAACAAGCTTATCTTTCACTGGCATGTTTTAGTAGCTCTTAGGGATTCAACGAAATGCCTCTATCAGTAAACTCAAATGTATGCGGAACACCATCTATCTTCGTTTTCCTTAATTTTTTAACCTGCAAAGTTCTATTTAATGTTTTACCAACTGCAGCAGAATTCAAAACAATCAACCCATCTCCCTTAAATTCACTAACAGTATCATACGTATCACCAGGCATACCCTCAACCTTCTGAGACGTAACAACAGTTGTAATACCATTATATTGCAACAGATCAATAAGAGATATAACCTCGGCTCTACTCATCTCAGTAAGAGCATGTGGTTGTAAACCCCTGTCTGCACCATCAACAATACTATGTATCGAAAAAGGTGCAAAAACAATTGATGTAATGCTATCAATCACAACACGGTCATAATGATTTTCCTCAACCTGTTGTCTTACATCACTCAAAGCATTCATCTCAAAAAGTTTCTTAGGGCTAAGTGAAACAACTTTAAGTTTACCTTCCTTTTCCCATTGGTCAAAATTCCAGCCGAAATGCATTGCTTATTTAACTACATCATCAGCCAACTGTTCAACAGTTATAAACAAACATTTCTCACCATTTTTACAACCCTCAGCAATAAAGTTCATCCCAAAAATGCTTTTACTAGTACCAGGCGTTCCTGTAACAACAATGGTACTACCTTTAGGGAAACCACCATCAATCAGTTCATCCAACCCACTAATACCAGTTCTTAACCTGCTTATACAATATTGGGTATCATTAATCTTCATCATCTCATCCATAATATTTCATTTACTCCATCTTCTCTTGTTAATAACACATAGTTTATTCACTTATAAAAATTTCTACTCAGTCAGTAAGATCTAGCTGAAAACAGATAAATTTTAACACGTCAACAGATAGAAATAAAATAGTTGCCTGAGTGGGATTATAACTGCAAGTTCTTGATAAAACACAGGTGTTGATTGTAATAATTATTTTTTGATTTTAATCATTGTTTTAAGGATAAAAACTGGTTTTAAATGAATAATTTTATAATTACCATCCCTATTACGGGTAACTGGATGCATAATTCTCCCATAAAATCGGAGGGATGATTTTGACTAATAACAACGCAATTGCATATGATTTAGCAAAAAAACAAAAAGAAATCTCTGTTGCAGAGTTTTTTGAGAGAAACAAGCATATTCTAGGTTTTGGTAACCCAACAAGGGCATTAGTAACAAGTGTAAAGGAGGGAGTTGATAACAGTTTAACGAAAGATATGCCAATTGTTTTTGAAGAAGATGGTATAGTATATGTTGAAAAAATAGGGGATTTCATCGAGAAAAAAATGAAAGAAACAAAACCCGATGTATTAAAAAATGGTTCATTACATAAATTAAAAGTTTCAGGAATAAAAACACTTTGTTTTAACAGAGAGAATTTTAAATTAGAGTTTAAGGATGTCTCAACTATTTTTAAACATAAGGTAAATAGTAAAATCTACAGGGTAACTTTAACTGGAAACAGAAATGTAGAATTAACCGATTACCATAGCGTTTTTGGATTCAGGGACGGACTAGTTAAATCCCTAAAAACATCTGAATTAAAAGTTGGAGACCAATTGGTTGTTCCAAATAGTAGCTGGCATACCCCAATAATTAAAGAAATAGATTTATTAAAAGAATTAATGAAGTTAAAACCTAAAGAAACAAGGAAAATCGGCATTTATGGCACTGATAATATTTTCCAACAACTAGAAAAAAAGATTTTAAAAATCCTACCGGAGGGAAAAAAGTATAGAATTAACGATTTTAAAAAATGCAACAGGATACCTTTGAATATTTTAAGAGAAATAAAAGTGGATCACAAAAAACTTGAAGGGTGTAAACTAGATTTTATGTTTGGAAAAAGTAAAATACCAATAAAAATCCCAATAACAGAAGAACTTGCAGAGTTTTTTGGTTTATACACTGCTGAAGGTAGTATCTCTGGTGAACATAAAATAAATCTATCTTTTGGAACTCATGAACTAGAATTAGTAAAATATGCAAAGAATCTGTTTAAAAAAGTCTGGGGTTTAAATGCTTCAGTTATCAAAGCGCATAAAACTTCTATTAACGTGACTGCTAACTCAACCATTCTTGCATTTATTCTAAAAAATATATTCCTAGTTGGAGATAAGGCAAGTAAAAAAAGGATACCGAAATATGTTTTTAATTTCCCTTTGATTTATAAAGAAAGATACCTACTTGCCTATTCAGCTGGAGATGGATATCCTAGTAAAGAAATATTTTTACATTTGCGAAAAAGAAAGACATTTAAAGAATTGAAAATGGAAAGAATAATTCTTTCCGCCACTAGTAAATCTCTTTTATCTGACATGTTTTATCTTTTGTCATCTATTGGATTGGATTGTACAATTGAAACAAGAAAATCAGAATCTAAAATAATTAATCGCATAAAAAAAATTTTTTCTGAAAGTTATATTATTTACGTTTATATTAATCAAATAATTTCTGAAACTCGTAAACTTCCTTTAAACAATATTGTTGATTGTGTTAGTGATAGCAAATTACTTTATAATATTAACAATGGAAGGCAAACACAAATAACAATTTCTCATGCATTAGAATTACAGGGTAATTACCGCATTTCTTTAACCGATATTGGGAAAAAATTTGTTAGCGGTGAAATAGGTCTTTTAGAAATCAATAAAATAGAAGAAATCAGTTATGATGGAGAATGGGTTTATGATTTTTCTGTTCCTGGTGAAGAAAATTTTATGGGTGGCATTGGTCCTATTGCTTGCCATAATAGTTTAGATGCATGTGAAGAAGCAGAGATTTTACCAGACGTATTTGTTGAGGTAAAAAATCCTAGTGAAGAAGAATGTACTGTTATTGTTGAGGATAATGGTCCTGGTATTATAAAACAGCAGATACCGCATGTTTTTGCAAGACTCCTATATGGTTCACGTTTCCATGCAGTAAGACAAAGTAGGGGGCAGCAAGGTATCGGTATTTCTGCAGTAGTGTTGTATGGTCAGTTAACAACAGGTAAACATGCAAAAATCATATCAAAAATTGAAGCAGACCGCCCAGCAGTAGTTGTTGAGCTTGCTATGGATACAAACAAAAACCGTGGTGAGGTTATAAACCAGGATGTGGTACACTGGGATAAACCTTCAGGTACAAGAATTGAGGTTAATTTAATTGCTGATTATAAACGTGGTAAAAGATTTGTTTATGATTATCTACAAAGTACTTCCATTGTTAACCCACACGCAAAAATTACATACAAAGAAGCAGATGGAAGTATTCATGTATTTGAAAGAACAGCAGACATTCTCCCAAAAAAAACAATAGAAATCAAACCACATCCTTATGGAGTTGAGCTTGGTACTTTAATTAAAATGGCTAAGGCAACCAAAAGCAGGAAACTTGCATCCTTTTTAAAAACTGAGTTCAGCAGCATGGGTGACAGAACAACCAATGCTGTTTGTGAGGAGGCAAAACTTGATAGGAACTTAAACCCAGCTGAGATGACTAGAGAGCAGTTTGCTGCATTGCATGCTGCTTTTAAAAAAGTAAAAATCATGGCACCTTCCACTGATTGCCTCTCGCCAATAGGTGAAACACTTATCAGACGTAGTTTAAAAAGAGAAACACAGGAGATCTCGCCAGAGTTTATTTTTACTGCAACAAGACCACCATCTGTTTACTCTGGTAACCCTTTCCAGGTTGAAGTTGGTATTGTCTATGGTGGAAACCTGCCCAAGGATAAACCAGTTAAAATCCTTCGTTTTGCAAACCGTATACCATTACTTTATCAGCAAGGTGATTGTGCAATAACAGCTGCCATAGAATCTATTGACTGGAGAAGATACGGGCTAGAGCAACCATCTGGTACAGGAATACCAATAGGTCCTGCAATATTTTTAACCCATGTTGCATCAACACAGATACCATACACTTCTGAAAGTAAAGAAGCAATTGCTGATGTTGAAGAAATAGAAAACGAAATTAAACTAGCTTTTAGAGAATGCGCACGTAAAGTTCAAATGCATATAAACAAAAAAGTTCGTAGGGCGAAAACACGTGAAAAATTTGATTTAATTACAAAAATTTTACCAGAGATTGCAAAGAAATCTGCTCGTATGTTAAATAAACCAGTTCCTTCTCTTGATAAGGTTATTACACGTATCATGGATGTTGTTTGGATTGAGGATCTTGTTGAATATGAAAAAGTACGTGGGAAACAGATTCAAACAAAAATTGATTCTGATCCATCTACTGAACGCGAAGGCGGATGGATAACAAAAAGTACTATCATGGTTGTTAACTACAAAAACAAACCACAGAAGTTTAATTTATATGCTGTTATTCCAAAAGAAGCTGTTGTTGGAACAGTTAAACCTAAACCAGTAAAAATCACTGATTCTTACATTAAATGGAATCTTGATACAATTTCTCCCAATAACAAGCTTGATATTTATTTTGAGTTGGCTGGTTTAAATAAGGGAGATTTTGATGAAAATGATTTATATGTGGAAAACATAAACCCTGCTTATGTGATTGGGGCTGATAAATGGGAAGGTGAATAAAAATATGTCACGTGATTACTCAGATGTTATTTCAAAAATTGATGAAATAGCTGCTAAGGTTTATTCAGACCTTGAAAAAGCTGAGATTCCGACTTTGCAGTTATCAACACGTACTAAATCAAACATCCGTTTTGACGACAATCTAAATGTTTGGAAGTATGGTAAAAACAAAACAGAAAGATCTGCAAACTCTCTTGATGGGGCTTACATGCTTCTACGTACAATGTACTTGATTGATTTTATAAAAGACATGATTAAACAAAAAAAATCATCAACATTAAGAGAAACATATTATATCTCAGAAGGCTGGAACCTTGCAAAATTCAGCAGTCAACAAGAATCAGACTTGCTTGCAGAAGATCTAGAGGTAATAACAGGTTGTATGAGGGAAGATTTCAAACTAAGACCTGAAGAAGATGGAGCACGTGTTATTGGTAATTTGGTTGTTGAAGAGGTTACAAGAAATAACACAAAAAAGAAAATACACTGCCAGGATGATGTGGGTGATGCAGGTTATAGTATACCATACAATGTGGAAAAAGATAAACTAACATTTAAACAGGTTGATGCAGATTTCATTCTAGCAATAGAAACCGGTGGTATGTTTGACCGTCTTGTTGAAAACGGTTTTGATACAACACATAGAGCCATACTTGTACATTTAAAAGGGCAACCAGCTAGATCCACAAGACGGTTTATTAAAAGATTAAGCGAGGAGAAAAAACTTCCTGTTTTTGCTTTTACTGATTGTGACCCTTGGAGTTTCAGAATATTTGCAAGCCTTGCTTATGGCGCAATAAAAACAGCCCATATTTCAGAGTATTTAGCAACACCATCTGCTCAATACCTTGGTGTAACACCATCAGATATTGTAAACTACAAACTTCCAACAGATACATTAACCGCAGAGGATGTTAATGCTTTGAAAAGTGAATTAACAGATCCAAGGTTTGAAGACCAATTCTGGAAACATGAAATAAAACTTCAATTAAGCCTTGGTAAAAAATCAGAACAACAGGCACTTGCTAAATACGGTTTAGATTATGTTACTGACACGTATCTACCAGAGAAATTAGCTGAGCTAGGAGCACCAAAGAAACCAAAGAAGAAAAACTAATCCTTTTTCTCCCAAAGCTCACCAGGTTCGATCATAAGAGTTCTCAGACGAAGTATACTGTTATCATCGATTTTTATATAGGTTTTACTAAAAACACCACCCTCGGAACCCTTTGGGTATGTGTAAACATACAATCTTTTACCATCA
>JARYMC010000006.1 GCA_029907305.1 Candidatus Thermoplasmatota archaeon | reverse complement strand
GAAAATTCCTGAAACTTAATCGATCATGGCATTGGAATTCTAATTCAGGATCGGACAGTCCATACCATGCTTGTAACAACATGGATCGTACAACAATGAGTTCATCGGTATGGGGACGACCCCCAATGATGTTGTTATCCTGGAATACACTTTCTACCAATGGGATAAATGGTTTCCAATCGATCTGTTGTTTCATTAATTCAAGTCGATCCCCTAGTCCTTTTACTTTTTCATATTGTTGTTTCATGATAAAATGATTAAAACTCATTCTTCCATCTCTCCTTATGTATAGGATATGGATGATGATTAGATATAGGTTTCTATCAGGGGTTTTTTCAAAACCCTCTATTATTGGAAAATTTTTAACGCTTTATATCTTTTATTTTTATCTTTTTTATCAGAGATTTTTTTAAGGTATTCCTTTTTATTCCTATTTATGTTTTTGATTAATCTGGAAAAATTCCCGTAAGAACCAGTCGGATGCGGTATTCCTACCACAAAATGCTCTGGGAAACTCAATGCACAGAACTCAAATGCTATATTCCCCACGCCGAAAATCGTATACGATGGGAACAGCTCTATTTCTCTCCTAAGGTAAGTGTCTATGCAGGTCCTCATGGTCTGTATCGGCACAACCCCGTTCTTATGTGAGCTCTGGCATTTGGCTAAATCCGTCCAGACTATCGGACCGTCAAAACCCAGCATCGATATCAGCTCTCTGAGATTCGAATAATACTTGAGATTCTTGACCTTATCATCCCAATACTTTTTTACAGACTCGTAGGTATTGTTGTGGTCAAGATAGAACTCCTGCTCACGTTTTTTTGCTTTTCCAGGGTTCAAACCGACCACTACGGAGCCGTTCTTACCTTTTCTATGCTCAAAAATCAGGCATCTGGGAAGAATTCCCTCCCGAGGCTTGTTCGTGACTCCTTCACAGTGATATTTGCAACCGACGAGCCTCTTACCTATGTCGTCGATTTCCAAGGCAGATGCCGTCATTTTACATCCTCAAATCTACAATTTCATAGTATTATTTCTAAACTTGAAAACTCCATCCGGTAACTTGATTATATGTGTAATACGTATTCGATGTTGTTTCAATAAACGTGTCGGTTCCATCAGCATATTTAACTTCCACGATAGCATGGTTAACAGTTTGTGGGCTAGTCATATGATAAGCATCGCAATACCAAATATAAACGCTCAAACCATAATGTGCCCTATTTTCGCCTGCTTTTAACAAACTGGCCACCAGAATTGTGGTATCACCACATTGTCCTCGTCCCTCAGTCATTGTTTCAGCAGGCCAACGATAAAAGTCCCCCAGCCCAGAACCATATGTGATGATCTGATCTTTAAAATTCACAACTTCTTGAACGAATTGTTTATCTGTTTTTCCATCGGTAAAGCCTGAAATGACATTTGTAAAAAAATCTGGCTGAACATATTCCCTCAAATCCTTAACGGTATATGTTTCCCCTGTGTTCGTATTTGAAAGAGATAGTGATGCAGTTGGTTCGGGCCAATCTATGTATGTTCGATATGTATCAACAGGCATTGTCCATTCTGCAATAGTTCCATCCAAATTACGAAATCGCCAGTGTATAGTGCCATTCTGAATTAAGGTGGACGGAGCATATAAAGTATGATATGAATCATATAAGTTGTTGTAATCGGTTTGCAGAGTGTTGTAGTTACTTTGCAAATTATTGTAGGTGATTTGAAGCTGGTTATAATTGTTTGTTGCTGAATTGTATTTAGATTGGAGTGAATTGTAAGTATCTTGTAGATTATTATAGTCGGTTTGGATAAGCGCATATCTATTTTCTTCATATGAGAGCATAGTTAGCGAAATAGTAGAGATTAAAACAATCAAAACTACAGTGATAATAGCAAGTTTCTTTCCTTTTTTCAATTCGGTATGTTTTGGAGTAACATCTGCTTTTTCGGTTAATTCTCCAATAGGTTGTCTTTCTACTATTTTACTTGATTTATTTTTATTATATTCTCCAATACATTTATCGTGAATAGCAATTTTATTTTGTTTATCTAACCAAGTATATCTAACTGTAAATACTCCAATCTTTTTTCCACAATATTCACATCTTACCATCCTATATCACTGCAATTACAAAACAATCACAAGCTTATAAAATCTCAGATAATAGACGTTAATCTAAACTTTATAAAAAAGATTAGCTATTTATTCAATACCATAAAGATAGGATGGATTCTATCTGGTTTTTCTTGGTTTATCCCAATACGGACTTTTACATTTTGGACAGACATTAGGATAGTCTCCCTTATTTCGCGGTATCCATGTGTGTCCACATCGCTCACATTTGTACCCTTCAAGCATCACTTTTGCCATCGAATCAAACTATATTACTACTAGTATATAACTATTGCTCATAAGGTATTTAAAGTATATTACTATTAGTATATTACCAATAGTAATAGTCAAGGGTTATTTCGACGCTCTCCCTTGATAGGAAATCACGAATGCCAGCAAGCAAACAAATCTCCACGGAAACCATCGAATTGGAGATCTATAAAAACTTCGAGACATTCAAAGAACAAAAGAACATCAAAATAGCTGATTTCCTAAAAACATTCGATGCATCACTATTCCAAACACACAAATACCGTAAGATTAAGTTCCCTTACGAATCACTTCTCAAACTTATTTTATTCCAGAAATTGAAAGGAATAAAGTTCCATACAAAACTCACAAAATATCTTAAACGTAATCCATCTGAAAAATTCAAACTAGGTTTTACCGAAACACCAGACAGAACGCAAATTGGTTACTTTGTTAACCATATCCTTGATGATGAAACAAAGGAGCTCATTGATTTTACAGTATCAAAGATTGAAGAAATCTCAGAAAAGTTCGGCATACTTCTCGATGTTAAAACATTTCAAATTGAGAAACCAGAAAAAGAAACAAAGGAACGTAACCAATATTACCAGAAAAACGACAAAGTCAAAGAGATATGCAGATTGTTCAAGAAACGGTTTGCACCATTCATCAATCTAAACCTGAAAAATAATACACTCTACAAGAAAAATCAGTTCATCGACCTAATAATCCATTTGGGAATGACCAAGGACTTTGCAGAGAATGGCAGTAAAACCTACAAAGAGCTACGAGGAGAAGACAATCCTGATGCAGACACGTTATTGTATCATCTGAAAAACTACACGAATTACAAAGATCTTCATCGAATGTTTACCACTCTATTTGAGATTGTTTGGGAGATGGCTAGAACAGCAAACCTTTTCGACACGAGGAAACGATATGATGTAGCTATTGATTTTACAGAATGGTACTTCTATGGTGATCGTGGTGCTACGATGGTTGTTGGTAAAGCACCTGAACGTGGCGCATCAAAATGTTACAAATTTGCGACTATTAATATCGTGGAATCTGGAAAACGATTTACATTGCTTGCATTACCTGTTGGACCATTTGATAAAAAAGAGGATGTTCTTAGGATACTTTTAAATTATGCTCTGGAAAGAATCAAAATACAAAGAGTATATATTGACCGAGGTTTTTGTGACTCATATTCGATCAAAACATTCAATAGTCTACATCTGAAATATCTCATGCCTTGCTCCCATTATTCAACAGTTAGGGATATATTAAAAATCACTTCTGCACCTTCTATTATAACTGATTTTGAGATGAAGGATGTCAAATTCAATTTAGTGATCGTTGAAGAGGAAGATAACAACGGAGAAATCGTGAAACGAGCATTTGCTACTAACGAACAGTTTGAGGAGAACGATGTTAGTTTAGCTGAAAGATTATTTCTTCTTTATGGGAAACGTTGGGGAATCGAATCCAGTTATCGAGTAAAGAAGCAGTCCTATCTTCCTAAAACGACATCGAAGAACTACCTCATTAGATTGTTTTATTTTATGTTCTCAGTTTTGCTTTACAATCTGTGGATTCTTGCAGACATTTTAATTTGGCTTGCTTTGTTTGGTGAAGTCAAAGAAGATCATCTTATCACATCAAAATATTTTGGAACTGTACTCTATACGATTGACCCTGGGGGCTAACAAGATATTATCCAACTTGTTTTTTAAACTTTTAAATTAGTGTAAAAACAGATTTCTATCCACTGTTTTTTGATTTTTAAACATGTTTTTCTCCTGTAAACTTATTGTTTTTCTCCATATGACTCTTGTTATAATGACCATAAGCACTAATTTTTTTAGATCTAAGCTCTCCCAATCCTACATTCGGAACTACTGAAAAGACCCAAATGTTTATGAGCATCTTTCCTATGCTAGTTGGGTAAGAGTGATGAAAATCACGCGAGCGCTGATCAGCGTCTCAGACAAGACAGGTGTAGCTGATTTTGCTAGAGGATTATCTAAACTTGGTGTAGAGATAATATCAACGGGTGGTACTGCTACTTTTTTAAAAAAATTAGGGGTTAAAATCAGAGAGGTATCAGATGTCACTGGTTTCCCTGAGATGCTTGATGGTCGGGTTAAAACACTACATCCAGTTATCCACGCAGGTATCTTAGCAAAAAGAAAAGAAAAAAAACATATGGATACACTAAAAAAACATGGTATTAAAACAATTGATTTGTTGGTTTGTAACCTTTATCCTTTTGAAGAAATAATCAAAAAACCAAAGGTATCATTGGAGGATGTTATAGAAAACATAGACATAGGTGGACCCTCACTCATCAGAGCCGGAGCAAAAAACTATCAGGACGTAATTGTTTTAACCAATCCAAAACAATACAACAATGTTTTAAAGACTCTCAAATCAAAAAAAGATTTAGACAAAAAAGAAAGAGAGAAACTTGCTATAGAAGCTTTTACACATACAGCTCAATACGATGCTATAATATCTAAATATCTTAGAGATAGGTTAACTGATGAGATGCTACCAGAGAATAACAATATAGCGATGCGTAAAATACAGGAGATGAGATATGGTGAGAATCCTCATCAGAAAGGAGCTTTTTACAGGGTTTTACCAGAAATAACAGAGCCATGTATATCAAATGCTGTTCAACTCCAGAGGAAAAAGTTATCCTATAATAATATCCTGGATTCTGATTGCGCGATTGAATGCATAAAAGAATTCCCTGATAAACCTGCTTGTGTGATAATAAAACATGCTACACCATGTGGCGTAGCAACCTCAGATGATCTTTTACATGCTTGGAAGGACGCCTACGCTACTGACACTTATTCTCCTTTTGGAGGTATAGTTGCATTCAACAGAAAGGTAGAAAAAAATGTAGCAAATGAGCTTTCTAACCTATTTTTAGAAGTTATAATCGCACCAAGTTTCACTAGAGAAGCCTTAGCATTATTTGGTAAAAAGAAAAACCTGAGACTTCTTCAAATAAAAGGTTTAGATAAAAAGATAAAAAGACATGGTATAGAGTATCGCAGCGTAGTAGGAGGAGTCCTGGCTCAGGAGCGAGACATCTGTTTTTCAGATAAAAAAGACTGGCGTATTGTAACAAAAAATAAACCATCCCGAGAAGATTTGATTTCAATGGATTTTGCAGTAAGATGCGTTAAGCATATAAAATCAAACTCAGTTGTTTTCGTAAAAGGCACAAGAACCGTTGGTATTGGTGGTGGACAAACATCTCGTGTGGATGCAACGTGGATTGCAACATACAAAGGAAAAGAGAATATTAAAGGGTCTATAATGGCGAGTGATGCCTTTTTCCCGTTTAGAGATGCTGTGGATGTAGCTGCAAAAGCTGGTGTAAAAGCAATTATTCAACCTGGTGGATCAATCAGAGACGAAGAAGTTATTAAGGCTGCAGATGAACATGGTATATCCATGGTTTTTTCAGGACAGAGATATTTTAGACATTAAAAATTAATTTAAATGCTGCCCAGCATCAGAAACTGGCTCTGTACGCCATGGATAAATATGAGAAATCCCAGTGAAAAACGCTTTCCAACCATTGAATATAACAGTGTCACTGCCTTTGATATCCCTAATTATTAATGGATTTTCACTAAATGGTCTATTTAAAATAATTTTTGGCCCTTGAGGATTTCCCCACCAGTTTTTGCGCAGATTTAAGAAAGAAAATCCTATGATTTCTACACCCTCATTATCAAAATTGTTTGCGATATTATTGTCTGTTATCTGTACGAATCTAGCAATATATAAAACTACAGGATGGTGATTGTTTGAAAAATTGCAATGATTTATCTTTATTCCCTGAGAACGATAACATTCAATAACTAAAGCACCAGTAGGATAATAAGGAATATCAAAAACAAAATTGTCAATAAAATCACAATAAGAAATCTCATTGTTATCCATTTGAAATCCTTGCATTTGCACTCCAAACATGGTCAAATTAGCAAATTTACAATTTCGTATACTATTATTCACTGTATCAAACAATTCTATTCCTGAACCCATATCAAAAAAAGATACAATTTTCAATTATATTATCTGAAAAATCCTCAATTTTTATACCTGCACCACCATTTTGAATTGTAAAACCAGAAATTTTTACAAAATCTGAGTCAATAATAAAACCTGTAAAATTACCACTTGGTCCTTGAATAATTGTAGTATTTGTATTCTCTCCTTGAACTGTGATAGATTTATTTACAAAAATCCATCCAGAATATGGAGATGAATCATCATAAACAAAAACTGTATCGCCATCAGATGCATTATCAATTGCATCCTGAATCCGAGTATAATTATCAGGACCTGATCCCCCAAACATATAAGGTATTTCCACGGGTATTAATTGGCATATATGATTCTTCAGTACCATTCGAGACACGTTTCTCTAAAGATAAACTTCCAACTACAGCTATGATATTCATTCCAACGAACAGAACAACAGTAGCAAAGACCAATACTTTTACAAAAATACTATTTTTCATCTTACTTTCCTCCCTTATACACTATACAAATACACAACAAAATATTTAAACCTGTATCCTAAAAAGGAGAAAAAAAAGCGAGGCTAAACTTTCTTTAAATAGAAGCGCATATTCGGTAACAATGCAATTCAGCGTAAATAAAAGAGACGGACCCGCAAGAATCGGTGAACTAACCATAGAAGATAAAATAGTCACTACACCAAATATATTATTTGTAAATACATCTAGATTTAAAGCACCAGATTTTGCAGATATCCTCATAACAAATAAAGATCTGAAAACAAAAAAACCGATGATAAAAATCTTAGAAAGTATGTTTTCATCTCATCAACCTGAAGATGAGAATAATCTCAAGATTTCCAACTACTTGTTTTACCCAAAGGATCTACCAAAAGATGTACACGTCTCCGCAATAAAACTATACAAAAAAAAGAAAACAGAATGCTACATAATGCCTGCAAACAGAGAAATAATAGACACTGCATTGAAAAACAACCATGCTTCACTTTTTGTTGTTGCAAATGCATCACAACTTCTCCAACAGCAATCGAAATTTGTAGATTTCATAGTAGAAATAAGGGAAAAAATAGGTTACCAAAAAATGTTGTACCTCCCATGTGTAGGCGACCCATCTATCTTTGCTTTACTTACATACTTGGGAATAGACCTTTTTGATTCCATATCTGCGATTCAAGCATCTAGAAACAATTTTTTACTTTTCTCAACAGGACACCATAGTATAGATGAGATGCAAGAACTACCATGCAGTTGCCCATCTTGTAACAAATATAGGGGTAAACCATCTGATATGAAATTCCAACAAATACTAGATCACAACTACTATGCGATACATACCGAGATAAAACAAGTTAGAAACGCAATTCATTTAGGCTGTTTACGCGAGCTTGTTGAAACAAGAATCAGAATAAACCCTGGGCTTACAGCGATATTAAGAAATCTCGACTTTAATCACTATGATTTTTTAGAAAAAAGAACGCCTCTGGTGCGTAGCAACCAACTTCTTGCTACAACAAAAGAATCACTACATAGACCTGAGATAAGACGATTCCAAGAAAGAATAATAGACAGATACCGTAAACCAAAATCCACTAAAATACTGCTATTACTTCCCTGTTCCGCAAAAAAACCATACTCGTTTTCCAAATCCCATAAACTATTCAGAGAAAAACTCTACAGTTTGAAAAACCCACATATTGTCCACGAGGTGATAATCACATCACCATTAGGTATCGTCCCAAGAGAACTAGAACTAATCTATCCTGCATCCATGTACGACATCCCAGTGACAGGTGTCTGGGATGAAGACGAAAAAAAGATGATTAGAGAATTACTAAAAAAATATCTAAAAAATAACATATACGAAAAAACCATTGTTCACCTACCAACCGCAGTAACAATGTTTCTAAAAGATATCTTGAAAAATCCTATAAAAACTTGTGTTGATGATAACCCAACCTCAGAAGAATCACTAAAAAAACTGTTAAATGTTTTAAAGAAAACAACAGACACGCTAGAAAAAGTAGATGCCAGGACAAGAAATAAAGAAAACCTGGAATCATTTGCGTCATATCAATTCGGCAGAGAAACAGCAAAAAAACTAATCTCTGACTGTGACATAAAAGGAAAATACCCTGAGCTAAAAATAACATATAAAGATAGACAACTAGGTATGATCACACAACAAAGAGGACTGATATCGCTAACACTATATGGAGCCAACAGGTTATTGGAACCAAAAAATTATTGGGTTGAAATATACAGCGATTTCACATTATTAGGATCAGTCTTCGCACCAGGAATAAAGGATGCAGACGAATCGATCAGAATCGACGACGAAGTAGTTGTACTAAAAAACAAAAAACTATGCGCAGTTGGTGTAGCGTTGATGAATGGAAAAGAAATGAAAGAATCCACGCATGGCGAAGCCGTAAAAATAAGACACAGATTCTAGATCTTATTTAAGTTTTTATCTACACCACAATAAGGACAAGAATACACACACACATCTTGATACAGATCAGCGCCCTCAGCCCAAATAGTCACCCCTTCACCACAGTTACCACATTGTAGATTAACACCAACAGATTTCTTCTTAGGTATCTCTTCTTCCACACATTTAGGCAAAGGCAAAACCAAACCAACTGCTCCACAATCAGGACAGGTCATCTTAAACGGTTTTTTGTTATTATGCCTTGATTTTTTAATAGCAAAAATACCATTACAACTCGGACATTTAAAATGACACAGTCTACCCTTAAGGGTTTTCTCAAACTCCTCAACAGTTTTTCTTTCCAAATATGATTTCCTGGATCTTGAGATAACAAAAACAGCGAAAATGAAAACAACAACAGCGTACAACCCTACCATAAAAATAACTCGCCCTTGGTCAAAAACCACATCATATATCGATAATATGAGAATGATTAAGCCTAGCAGTACCACCAAAAAATAAAACCACGATATGTTTCTCATTTTATAGCCTCCTTCTACCATAAATAGATAGCAAGACCGCAAACACGAATAATATTACAACAGCAAACAGATAAAAACCACCTTCTTTGATTCTATATGCAGCGTTTTCCATGAAAATATTCTTAACAGGGTTTGTACCAATCTGGTATTCCTTAAGGTTAGTGTAACCATCACCATCTTTATCGTTTTCCGCATCAAACTGGTTCTCTGGGTCAAAACCGTATTTTTCCTCCCACCAATCAGGCATACCATCGTTGTCTCTGTCATCAATATTTGTGCTTACCCAAAACACCTTGTTTTCTGTCGTAACTTTGTTTCCAGCCTGGTCTTCAACCTCTATCTTGAATCTATATCTACCTATCTCGTTGAAAACTTTTTTGTAAGAATATTTACCATCAACAAGATATTTCATTGTTTTATTTTCTTTACCACCATCTGGATGAACAATGGTTACCTCAACTTTTTCTATACCAATATTGTCTGTCGCTATACATATTATACTAACATATTCACCTGGTTTTTGTATGAATGGCTCTGAACCAAAATAAGATATAACAGGGGAAGTATTATCTTTAGTTATAACAAAACTACCTGATCTGTTCACCTTGTTCGAGTATATTGATATATCCACCACCTGAATTATAAACTTGTAGGTGCCGACAACAAGTGTTTCACCGAACACATAACTATATATGTCACCACTTGTTCTAACCATACTGTTTGTATAGGTTTTGTTCTCGGGGTTTTTTATATCAATAGAAACAGATTTCAAACCAGTATCATCAGTTATCCTAGCTGTTATTGTAACGAAACCACCCTGCTCCTGAGAAGCTGGTGAAACAACAACATCTGATATAACAGGTGGTTTTCTCTCTATGGAACCGATTTTCAAAGTCGAGGTAGCTGGCATCTGGTTATTAACTATGTTTGTATCCCTCTTTGTACTGTTCATGATGATTTTTACACCAACTATCCATTCACCTGGCTCAGCGTAACCCCAAATCAAACTAACTTTTTTATTCTCATTAACAGAAACACTAACCAGGGATGTTGATACAAGGTTAGAGTAACTCATACTACCACTAGACGCGGGTTCAAGATATAAACCAACTGTGTAGTCAATAGCCGCTCCCTCACCCATATTAGATACAACAGCATTTATCTCCACTCGGTCACCCTCCTTAAAAGAATCTGTTGGCAGATCTACGCTAACAACCGCTAGATCAGGTAAACCATAAACAATCATGTATTTTGTAAAATCATTATTCAACTCGTTTGACTCGTCTATATTATTATCAGGATCCACCTTTATCGTAACATTGTATCTACCAGTTTTGTTAGCTTTCCAAGTGAAACTCACGTTATTATATTTATTCTTCAACATGGTGAGACCATTTGAATCATTTGAATAAACAAATAGCTGGTTATCTATGTCATATATAGAAAGTGAAACATTAACATTATAAACAGTAGCATTATAGCTGAAAACACGAGCGACAATAGACACAGTATCATTTTTATAAACCTTAGGCGAGGTAGCTGACCAGTCTGTAGAAAGAATAATATCAGTAACCTTCAGATCTGGTTTGCCAACATAAAACTCGTTCTCTGTGACAGATGTAAAACCTGCCTTATCCTTGCTTGTAACCCTGATAGTCCAGTTGCCCTCTAAATCAAAAGAAAAATCGTTGGAGCTCCAACTAACATTATTACCAACATTGTTTAGATAAAGTGTGAAATTAGGGGTCTCATTAGCAGTCAAGAAAATATATGCGGTAACGTTATCAGCCTCTGCCATAGTGGTAACATTAATGTTTATCGGGTTAGAGATAACAGTGTAGCTACCATCAGCAGGTTGGATAATATCAGCCCACCATCCGCCGATGGAACTAGAATAACTCAAAACAGCATTACCAGATGGTACAATACTATCTGTTTCATTCAAAACAGTTCTAACACCAGGGTTACTTTTAACATCGAAATAGATACAATAATATTTTTCGTCAGAAGTCGTTGTTGTTTTCCATAAAAGTGTACCATTCGCATTATATTCTTTGTTAAAACCTGTGGTTTCATTAAACTTAAAAGTTTTTACCTCAGGATCTGAAGGAATGCTCCCATCAGAGTTATACCTAACAATTCTAATGGTATCGTTTTCAAACTCCTGCGGATGAATATCCAAGGTTTTTATAAACTGTGTAAAGTTAAGAGCAACTGAAACATTACCACTACCTTTTACTATAACAAAATATCTGTAATGCCAGCTACTATTCCACCAAGCCAGAAAACCAACGTCTATAGACACATCTTTTTTATATTCATCATGTATCACACCATCATGTCTAATCTTTATACTTAATGTTTGGCTTCCAAAACGTTTAGGAGTCCATGTAAAATGAAAAACATACGTAGCGTCTTTGTCCAAACCACCATCTTTGGATAATGTTTTAATCTCACCCTCCTTGTTTGTGCTCAATGTCGCGTAGATTGTTTTGTCTGTTTGTTTACCATTGTTTCTTACAGTCGCATAAATATCAGCGGTTTTATTTACACTCAAAGTGTTAGGAATACTAACATTAATTATTTTCAGATCAGTGTTTCTTTCAACAACATTTATGAACTTGTCCCACACATTGTTATTTTCGTTACTCTCATCTATCTTATTTTGATAGTCAACTATTACTCTAAGCAATCTTTGGGTTTCACTACCTAAACTGGCATTCCAACTAAAATTAACAAAACGAGAGGCACCTACAGCCAATCCCTTTGATGTACTATTCAAGGTTAATGTACCATCAATGTATAAACCAACTTCTATGGATGTGTCTGCAGAGATATTTTTTGTGCCCTTGTTTCTGATTTTAACAACAATTTTTACAGCATCCCCTTCTTGGACTGTCAGAGGACAAGACACGCTTTTTATAACAAGATCTGGTTTAGAATCAGCAGTAACTAGAGAAGAAGTATTAAAGAAGTTAAATGATAATAAAAATACTAGAAGTATCACACAAATTTTTCTTTTATAGTTTCTAAGATACTCTGACATATCAAACCCTCTTCCTCTTACTACTAAACCCCAGACTCACAAATTCATAATTTATATTTATTACGTTGTATTTCAAGGTTTCTATTTATTTTTAAAATAATTAAATGTTATATAATATACACAAGTAACAGCATAAATTATAAAACAAAATCACAGTTAACAGAAACACGGGCACGATATATATGAAACCAGATATACACAAATCAAGTTTTGTTGCAAAAACCGCTGTTATTATAGGTAACGTAAAAATCGGTAAAAACTGTGGTATATTCCCAAATGCTGTAATACGCGGTGACGAAAACTCTATTAAAATAGATGATGGGTCAAACATCCAAGATTGTTGTGTTATACACTGCGACAGAGAACATAGTGTCAGGATAGGAAAAAATGTTTCACTTGGACATGGTGCAGTCATCCACGGAGCAACTATCGGCGACGATTGTATCATAGGTATAAACGCGACTGTGCTGAATGGAGCAGAAATTGGGAGAGGCACTATTATTGGTGCTAACGCACTTGTCACAACAGATATGAAAGTTCCTGAAAACAGTTTAGTGTTAGGTATCCCTGGTAAAATAATTAAGCAAGACAAAAAATTTGCTGAGATGGCACGTTCTAACGCAGAGATTTACCAGAAACTAGCAAAAGAACATATGCAAGGAAAGCACCTGGTTTATAACAAAAGATAAACAAAGAGAACAATCATTTTTTATTTTTAAGTTTAGCACGAGTATAAGCAAGTAAACCTCCTGCGTCACGTATCGCTAGTATCTCTTTTGGAAGTTTTGGGAAAGAAAAAGGTTTACCACCAACAATGATTCTCCCGTTTTCAACATCAAGAACCACTGAATCCCCTTCACGATAAGCCTTCACAGCATCAGGGCATTCAATGAGAAGCAAACCCTGGTTAATAGATGAACGATAAAATATACGAGCGAAACTTTCTGCAACAATAGCAGATATACCAACTGCTTTTAGTCCAACTGTTGGCTGTTCCCTTGAACTACCGCATCCAAAATTTTTACCAGCAAAAATAATATCACCTTCCCTTACGTTTTTAGCAAACAAGGGGTCAAGGTCCTCAAGAAGATGAGGTTTTATTTCTTCTGGTGTACTACATGTGTATGTGTATTTTCCTGGAAAAAGCATATCCGTGTTCACGTTATCCCCATATCTCCAAATTTTCATTTAACGCACCTCCTTTCTAGGATCTGTAATTTTACCATAGATAGCTGAAACAGCAACAGTCGCTGGACTTGCAAGATAAATCTCAGCGTCTTTACAACCCATGCGTCCTTTGAAGTTTCTATTTGATGTACTCAGACAACGTTCACCAGGTGCTAATACTCCCTGATGAGCACCAAGACATGGACCGCAACCTGGTGGGAGAAGTAAACCTCCAGCTTGAATAAGTGTATCAACTAAGTTTTCTTTTAATGCATCTAGATATATTTGTCTGGATGAAGGGAGTATCAAAAGTCGTACATCGGGATGAATCTTCTTTCCTTTCAAAATACTGGCTGCAATCCTAAAATCAGAGAGTCTACCATTTGTACAAGTACCAATAAGACACTGATGTATCTCTATTCCTTCAACTTCAGTAACACTCTTGACATTATCTACACTATGCGGTAACGCAACAACAGGAGGAATATCCGCGAGATCATAATTTAATTCCTTTATATAATACGCATCTTTATCTGGATCAACCTTGGTATATTCTGATTTGGAAACACCTATAGAACTTAGGTATTTTGTTGCTACATCATCAACTGGGAAAAACGTATTTTTTGCTCCCATCTCAACACCCATATTCGCAATGGTGAAACGTTCATCAACAGAAAATTGTTTTATGTCACCACAAAATTCAACAGAACAATAATCAGCACCAGAAGCAGATATATCACGTATGATTTTAAGTATAACATCTTTTGCATAAACCCCGGGCTTCAAAAATCCTTTTAAACAAATTTTTATACTCTGCGGAACCTTAAGCCATGTTTCACCAGTCAGCAGCAATGCTGCCGCCTCAGTGCGATCAATTCCTGAAGAAAACGCACCAATTGCTCCATATGAACAAGTATGAGAATCACTCCCCAAGATGAGCTTACCAGGCAAAGCCAGCCCTTTTTCAATCATGACTTGATGACATACGCCAGTACCCACATCAAAAAAATTTTTTATCTTGTATTTTTTAACAAACTCTCTAATGATTTTATGATTTGCAGCTGTTTTTTCATCAGACGCTGGGATAACATGATCAAGGACAATCACAGGGAATCGCGGATTGACAATACCATACTCCTCAATATCCGTCTGTATTTTTTTGATGATTGGAGCAGCGTTGTCATGCATCAGAAGATAATCAGGTTTAACTGTGACAATCTGACCTGGTACTACTTTTTTCTCTTTAGCATATTTAGCAAGTATTTTTTCTGCAAACGTCGCAACCATACAAGTACACCTCACGTAAGAATAATTTATTGAATCATCTAGGTTTTAAGATAGAAATCAAATTACCCTCTTTAAACTTATTCAGAAAAAAACGAGAAAAAATATAAGTTATAGTACATTATATTGTTTTTTTGTGGAAGGAGAGATGAAAAACAAGAAATTTACCAAACAAAATTATGCAGTTGCTGGTGTAATAGAAGCACTTCTTCTTGTAGGTCTTGTTGCAGTGATACTATCTGTAATACAATTTTATTATATACCAGAGGTTATGACCCAAAGAGAAGCAGAACATATGGATGAAGTCGCAAACCAGTTCTCATTTTTAAAAGCCATCATAGATCTTCAATCAATAGAAAAAAAAGATGTTCCGATATCATCTCCAATCACACTTGGTAGTAGAGAGCTTCCGTATTTTGTAACGGCGAGAGCCCTTGGTGAACTTAGGATACTTGATAACGTTGGCAATATAAAGGTTGACTTTGCATCCATACTCACGTTGACTTCTATTAGATATGAAGCTTTTAATTCATATTTCATCGATCAGATTTATGCGCTTGAAGGTGGGGGTATAATTGTTAAACAGCCAGATGGTGACTCGGTTATGCGGGTTGATCCAACAATTATTGTAAAAAATGAGACGAGTAGTATTAAAATAAATATCACTGTTCCAAAGATTATCGGTATTTCTGGTAAAAACTCGACCAGTGGATATGGAAGTTGTTTTATTCGTACGAATTATTCGCATTCGGTAAGTGGTCTTAGCTCGGGTATAAAAATTAACAATAACATGAATATTACTACAGATTATCCAAATGCTTGGTATGAATCATTGCATGGTTTTCTTGGGAACAATGTGAATTATGAAAAAGGATCTAACTACGTGAAGATAACCCCAAAGAGCAAGAGTATCTATCTATATTATACAGAGATATACATTTACGCCCAGATAAGCCCTGGGTGGATTAAATAAAACCGCGATAATTATAGTTCTGCTAATTATTTATTAGGAAAGTTTTTTTATTTATTATAGTATATAGCTAATACGACAAATAATAGGGTGAGATGTAGATATAGAATAATATTTTAAGAAAAAACTAGTATGGTGTTGTGATAAGAGCGGCTCGAAATGGAAAAAGTAAAAGATACAGATTCGACTAAAAAATCTGATGTGCTCAAAACAGGTATTAGCGGACTCGACAACCTGTTTTCAGCAGGTGGTATACCAAAGGGTAATTCTGTTCTAGTGGCTGGTGGGACTGGTACAGGTAAAAGTACATTGTGCAGACAGATTTGCTATAATCTCATCTCTAAAGGTAGAAAATGTATGTACGTGAGTTTTGAGGAAAGTGCTGAGCGTATAGAGCGCAGTATGATTAATTTTGGTTGGGATGTTAGAAAGTTTATTGAAAATGGTAATTTTTTGATTCAAAAAATTAACCCACTTGATATACTTCGTATGAAGTTTGGTTCAGCTGGTGGCTCTGGTTCCGCAACTGAGATTTCTTATAAGATTAAACCGTTGGTTATCCCTAAGGATTTTCAGCCTGAGGTTATAGCCGTTGATTCTTTAACAGCTATTATTTCTGCTTCTGTGAGTAAAGAAAAAAATTACCGCGTGTATTTGCAGCAGTTGTTTAATTTTTTTGAGGAAACAGGTGCCACATCGTTTTTAATTACTGAAACTGAGCAGATTCCAACAAAGTATAGCGATACTGGCATAGAAGAGTTTTTGGCTGATGGTATAATAGTTTTGTATAATATTCAGAAGAAGGATACACGTGAGGGTGCTATCGAGGTTTTAAAAATGCGTTATAGTGGGCATCAAAAAAATATTGTTTCTATGGAAATTACCGACCATGGTATTAAAGTTTTTCCAGATAAACACGTTTCAATAGTTTAAAGAAAAATATTTTTATAGGAATTTGAATGGTTCTTGGTGTTCGCTTAATCTTTTTGCACCGTATCTAACTAGATTTATTTCTATTTCTTTTACTTTATTTACGGTTAGTCCTGTTCTTCTAAGTATCAGGTTGTCATTTTCATCATATATGCTCATAGTTCCTTCGTCTACATTTAGTACTGCTTTGAGTACTTTGTTGTCTTGTAGCCATATCCAGATGCGTGTGTTTTTCTTGATCATTATGACCACCTGATCTTGGCTTGTTCTATCAACCCAATTTTTATTTCCTAATTATTATTTTATTTTATTCTATATATAAATATTTCTATACAATTCTCTCCTATTAACAAAAAAAACAAAAAGAAAAACAACTAACTGAAAAGAATACGACAATATACATATATTGGAATTTACATACCCTATTTTGGATGGTGAATATGCAAAAACTAGAAGAGAGGTCATCTGGTTTAGAAAGACTCAAAACTGGTATACAAGGACTAGATAATCTTCTTGGTGGAGGCTTACCAAAAGGATCAATTACATTGGTATCTGGACCACCTGGAAGTGGCAAAAGCATATTCTGTTTCCAGTTCATAAATGAGGGGATAAAAAACGAAGAAAAATGCCTTTTCCTAACATTAGACAAAAAAATAGAGGGTATACTAACACAGGCAAGACAGATAGGCTTCGACTTTCAACCAGCTATAGAAAAAAAACTAGCAAAATTCCTGTTTTTGAATATAAGCAAAAAACTTGTTTACGAAACCATGACAAACGAAATCCTATCTGGTGGATACAAAAGAATTGTATTAGACTCCATAACACCACTCTCAGAAATGCCTATGTACATAAAAAATGAAGAACAACGAAGCGACATTAGCATAATAACACCAGATGAGTTCCCATCTGAAACCAACCTACCTATCAGAAGACTACACCTACGTTACATAATAGGTGCATTAGAGTCAGTGGATTCAACCTCTGTAGTAACATCAGAGCTACCAGCCAATTCACAACTTCTATCAAGAGATGGGATATCAGAGTTTCTAGCAGACGGTGTAATAGTACTAAGCCTAGACCCAACTATGGACAGACGTAAACTAGCAGTAATGAAAATGAGAAACACAAGACACACACTAAAACCACAAGACATAATAATAGACTACGGCGGCATAAAACTATTATAGAAAAAACCGAGGAAGATGTTAAACTATAAACCACCAAAAGAACTAAGAGCGCTTTTTATTGTTCACTACGCCCCACTCATACTAATAATATTAACCGGGCCGCTAACAGCTTTATACAGTGTCTGGGAAATACCAGTAGATAAAAATCTGAGTATCACATTAGGCATAATCATTTTTTTACTAGGGGCATTTGTTTATTTTAAATGGGAGTTATTCTGGCATAAAACATACCATGGACAACTAGTTACTGAAGGGATTTTCCGTTACATAAGACATCCACACTACACATCGTTACTAATCATCGGTTTTGGATTAGCATTATTTTTCTATTCAACGTTCGCACTCGCAATCGCAATAGTTGCAATACCAATAATGATCTGGAGCATAATTGACGAAGAAAAACTACTAATAAAACAATACGGTGAAGAATACAAAGAATACATGAAAAAAGTACCATGGAGAATTATACCAAGAATCTTCTAAACTTGTTTTTAGTTTTTAAAGAGGGTGTTAACAAAATCATCAATTTTTTTCTCGTAACCACTCTCAAGTGGCCCCTTTATACCAGTCACCTTAATTCTAAGATCACCTGAAACTTTTTTGAATCCTTTAGATTCTAATATATCTTCCATAACTTGAATTGTGTTGATATCAATCTCTGGAGCCATATGTGTAGTCATCAAAGAATATCTACCACCAGTTTGGCTGATGTCTAACTTCTTTAGGAACCTCTTCATCTTCCAAGTTGGTCCCTTCATATGAGTTGGTGAACTGAAAATATATAAATCAGCTTCTGTAAGAGATTTCGGAGGAATCCCATGCACAGAAAAGGCTTTTACATCATGCCCTTTTTTGCTAATAACACCCTGAAGGTATTCAACACATTTCTTACCATTCCCATATTTTGAATCATATACTATAAACACTTTCATGCTTAATCTTACAACCATAAACAAATTTCATATTTATATAATCTATTTTTTTAGCGACCCCTTGCACGCAATAAAATTGTGCAGTTTCTCCAAAATGGGAAGAAAAATAATAATGGCATTTTAACAACAAATGTTCAGATGATTCATCTATTACATAAATGTCATAGAGCTCGCGCCTGGAATCCTTAATTTTAGCTGTATCTATATTGATTCAATATCTCGATGATTCTCTTCGCAGCATTTTTATCACCTTCAGGTTTAGGTAGCCTCTGGGACAATATTTGCGCGTTATGCAGATAAGTATCATAGCTGCTAAAAATTTTTTCAATAGCATTCAATAAATTTTTCTCTTTAAAAAATGTTTTAGATAATCTTATAGCAGATGCATGACGAACCAAACAATCCAAATTATATTGTTGTTCAATATGCAATGGAATACCAATAATGGGTTTGCCTGAGTAAGCAGCCGTATAAACAGTACCATGACCCCCATGTATAATAGCCAAATCAGTTCTCTTGCTTAAAGAGGTTATATCTGGAATAAATTTTTTGAGGAGGATATTTTCGTTTAAATTCGGCAGATCATTTTCATTCAATATTGTGGTATATGTAGCTATAACATTGTATTCTGTTTCATTTAAAATTTTTAAAATTTTTAAAAAAAAATTTCTTTCCATTTAGAGGAACTCCCCATGGTGAGAAGAATGTGTCTACTTGGTCTTCTAAGATGCTTTTCAATGTCAGAATCCAACTGATTTCCCTTAGTAATATATCTATCATCAGGCAATATTGCTCCTACATAGTTTTCTACAGGAAAATCCTTTGTTGGTTTTACACCTAAAAATTCAATGTCATCACAGACAAACGTATAATCTCCACATACCCAATCTATGTTACGTTTGAAACATATATCGATGTCTAGTTTCTTAGCTATTCGATCAAGTTTTTTTTATTACCTGGCCTCTGTAATTTAAAACTAGCCAGTTAGTAAGTCGGTTTTTAATATAGTTCGGTATTAAAAGTGTGAAATAATTTTCGATAGAATCGTCAAAAGTTGCGAGACCAGCTTTATAATATGATGGTAATAATGTACCAGAGATAATAGACACAAGCGGTATTCTTGCGATCCTAGATGAAATGAGACAACCAAAAAAATATTTGTATTTACTAATAACTTTATTCCAGTAGCATTATAAGACGATACCTCATTTTTAATGATTTGTATTATATCATTGTCACTATGTTGCAAAAAGTATTCATTTGGCCATTTACCATCAAATCCAATTGGCTCTATTCTAACTATTTCACATCCTAAATCTTTTGCTAAATATTCATATTCACCGCCGTGACTAAAAATAATAATTTCGCCACCAAGTTCGATATAAAATTTTGCAATTTTTATCAAAGGATATGTTTCTCCCAGGCTATGAAAACCAGGAAAAAACCCAACAAGCGGTTTTTTTTTTCTTTAGATAATAAACTGTTCATAGCAATCTTAAAAATATAGTTGTTCAACTATTTATAATTTCAAATGCTTTTTCTACTGCCTCCTCAGATGAGTTTGCAACATAATATTTAGATTCTATGTCCTGCATTATAAGACCATCTATTATTTTATCAACACATCCACCTGTGCCCTTTATCAGGACAAGAGGTTTGCTTAGTATCATAGCAAATGATATTTCACTTAGGGTGCCCCATCTACCCCCTATTGCGATTACGGCATCTGCAGATCCTGCAACTAGGATATTACGTATGTTCCCAAGGTTGGTTTGTATTGCTATATCTATAAACTCGTTTGCCTCATATTTTGAATTTGGCATTATCCCAACTGTGATACCGTTTTCCTCTTTCGCTCCTTTGCATGCTGCTCTCATTACACCGCCTCTACCACCACATGCAAGGACACCGCCTTTTTGTGCAATCAATCTACCAACTTTTTCTGCTACCTCTAACGCATAATCTGATAAAGTTCGGTCATCGGCGTCGCTTCCACATACTGCTATAAGTTTTTTCATATTGTGGGTCTTATTTACAATTCGTTTTTAATGATTTCCCCCACAAATCTTATAAATAACATCTCTTTTCACTACAATCCGCATGTCTTGAGGAATCTGATTATGGCTAGAAAAACAAAGAAGACAAATCCTAGATTATTAGCTTTGATACAGGATCTGAAGAAAAACTCATCTGAGAATGATGCTGCTATTTGGAAGGATATAGCTTTGAGACTTGAAAAGCCTCTTAGAAACTGGCCAGAAGTTAACCTTGATAGAATAAATAAATATGTTCGTGAGGGGGAGACCGCCCTTGTTCCAGGTAAGGTGTTATCTTCGGGTAATTTAAGTAAAAAGGTTTCTGTTGCTGCCTGGTCTTTTTCCGGGAGATCACAGGAGAAGATTAAAAAAGCAGGTGGTAAACACATGCTTATAGAGGAATTGATGAAATCTAACCCTAAAGGGGAGAACATAAGGATACTGGGATGATTTTTATGGTTACGATTATTGATGCCAATGGTGCTACACTCGGGCGTTTAAGTACCAGTGTTGCGAAGCGTTTACTCAATGGTGAAGAGATTGTTGTTGTGAACTCTGAGAAAGCGGTTGTATCAGGTAAAAAAACGTCTCTTAAAGAGATTTATACTCATAAGAGAGAACTGGGTACTTATCGTAAGGGACCTTTTTATCCACGTATGCCTGATAAGATCGTTAAACGTACAATTAGAGGCATGATCCCTTACCAAACTCCAAAGGGCAGGTTAGCTTTTAAAAGGCTGAAATGTTATGTTGGTGTCCCAAAGGAGTTTGAGGGAAAAAAATTTGAGGTTATTGAAACAGCTAAAAAACAGCTCGTTGATTATATGACTGTTGATGAGATTTCAAGATCATTGGGAGCGAATTATTGATGGTGAAGAAGGTTGTTAACTCATCTGGTAAAAGAAAAACCGCGGTTGCTAGAGCAACTATCCAGAAGGGAACTGGTTTAATTAGAATTAACAAGAAACCACTTGAGTTGTATGAGCCTAATATAGCTCGTTTTAAGATAATGGAGGCTATTAAAGCAGCTGAGAATTATATTGACAAAGTTGATATTGATGTTGATGTGAGTGGCGGCGGTTTTATGGGACAGGCTAGCGCTGTTCGTACCGCCATAGCCCGGGGCTTAGTTGAGTACACTGGTGACCCAAATTTGAAGCTTGCCTTTTTAGATTATGGTAGGGATCTGCTTGTTAGCGATCCCAGAAGAAAAGAGGCTAAAAAACAACTTGGTCGTGGTGCGAGAAAGAAAAGACAGAAATCATATAGGTGATGTGTTGTGATAATACCTGTTAGATGTTTCACATGTGGAAAAGTAATTGGTGAGCTTTACGAGCAATACAAGGTTAGAAAAGAGGCGTATGACAAGGCTATTAAGGCTGGTGAAAAACCTAAAGAAACGCCTAAGCAGATCCTTGATGATCTTGGTTTGGATAGATACTGTTGTAGACGCATGATTCTTACACATGTTGATTTACTTCAGGATGCCGCGCCTTACGAGTAGAAACATAGTAAAAAACATCTTTAGTTTTTTTCCCATAGTTTTATCAATTTTTATCCATTACAGTTTTTATGTTTATTTTGGTTTAATGGAGTTGGGCGTGTGGCCTAGACAGGATATGGCACCGGCCTTCTAAGTCGGTAGTCGCGGGTTCGAATCCCGCCACGTCCGCTTTATTTTTTTGTTATTTTTTAACAAAAATAGGTTTAATATAGTAAAAATGTATTTCATTATTTGACATTGGGTATGAAGATGGGATGCAAAATAGCCTATAGTTTATCTAATAATAGTTTTCCGATAATCATTTCTTTTAGGGGGTTCTATTCTTTATGAGAGATGAACCCGATATAGTTAAGGAGCTTAGAGAAGAAGAAAAACTAGGCAAGATTTGCAGTCATATGAACAACAGGTTTTCAGCGTTCACAACATTACAAGAATCACAAAACTTGGAAGCTGAGAAAACAATTTTTATATCTGGTTACAAAGAAAAAAAAGCCAAGAAAGATCTTGAGCTTGGTACTCCAGAAGAAAAATATAAGACGATTTTTGAAAACTATGCCATTGCTATAACTCTAGCTGATGATAAAGAGCGTATTGTTTCATGGAACAAGTATACTGAAGAGCTGCTGAATATGGATGAGGCTGATTTGTTTATGAGGCCTGTTAGCTCGCTTTATCCACCTGAGGAGTGGCAGAGGATAAGAGCAGAGGATGTCAGGAAAAAAGGGATAAAGTACAAGATGGAAACAAGGATGATAAAAAAAGGCTATGGTTACATCTATGTTGAGATATCGTTGTGTACCCTCAAGGGGGCTGAGGGCAAAATAGTTGGTTCTGTTGGTATCATAAAGGATATAACAGAGCAAAAGAAAATCCAGAGAGAACTAGCTGAGTCTGAGGAGAAGTATAGGACGATTTTTGACAACTCTGCTGTAGCAATCACTTTAACTGATGATAAAGAGCGTATTATATCATGGAACAAGTACACAGAAAAACTTCTTGATATGAGCTATGAGGATCTATATTTGAAGCCTGTTTTTTTACTTTATCCACCTGAGGAGTGGAAAAAGATTCGTGCTGAGAATGTTAGGCAAAAAGGTATGCAACATCATCTTGAAACAAAGATGTATAAAAAGAATAATGAGTTGATTGATGTAGATATCTCACTTAGTGTTTTAAAGGATTACAATGGCAGAATTGTTGGTTCAATCGGCGTAATTAAGGATATAACCGAGCAGAAAAAAATTGAGAGGGCTTTGGCTTATGAACATAACCTGTTACAATCCCTTTTAGACAATATCCCTGACTCTATTTATTTCAAGGATAAAAAGAACAGGTTTATAAAGGTTAACAAAGCGAAGGCTATGCATTCTAATGTTAAAACAGAGGATATGATTGGTAAAACAGATTTTGATTTCTTGAGTGATAAAGTTGCTAGAAGTATCGATGAAGATGATTATAAAATAATTGAGACGGGTAAACCAATTATAAATAAAATTGAAAAAATTAGGGATGTGGATGGTGTTGAACGTTGGGTTTCTGTTACAAAAATACCACGTTTTGATGAGAACGGGAAAGTCATTGGTACGATGGGGATTTCTAGGGATATCACTGATCTAAAGAGGGCTGATGACGAGATCAGGAGGTCGGAGAAGAGATATAGGAACTTATTTGATACTTCTATTTATCCAATTGTTATACTTGATAAAAAAGGTTTTGTTTCTGATATTAATCAGTGTGTTACAAAATTGTTAGGTTATACCAAAAAGAATCTTGTTGGTAATAATTTTGTTAAATCAGGGATTATAAAAGAATGTGATGTTACTAAGATTCTTGAGAATTTTAAAAAGCATATGAGTAACGAAAAAACTAAGCCGTTTGAGGTTGAGTTAGTTGCAAAGAACGGAGAAGTTATTCCTGTTGAGATAAATGCAAATCCTTTAATTGAGGATAACAAAATTCTTGGTGATCTTCTTATTTTGAGGGATTTACGTGAGAAACGTGAGAGAGAGAAAATCGAGAAAGAGCTTGTTGAGTCTGAGAAAAAGTTTAGGGAGATTTTTGATGCATCTGGTGATATTTTGTTGTATCTTGATGTTAATGGAAAAATTTTGGATATTAATAAGGTGGCTTTGAATTTCTTGGGTTTAAGTAAGGAGAAGGTTGTTGGTAAATCGTTTTATGATATTGAAGGTATTTTTTCACCAGATGATATTAAGAGGCATCGTGAAGCGATTCAAGGGGTTATTCGTGGTGAGAAAATCAATGATTATGAGTGTGATCTTTTTACTAAGGGTGGTGTGATTTATAGGTTTTTGTTTTCTAATGATGTTATATCAACTGAGGAAGGGGATATTAAGGGTATTCTAGTTAAGGGTAAGGATGTTACTCAGCGTCAGAGAGCTTGGGATGAGTTGGTTAGGTTGGAGGAGAGGTATAGGGTTCTTGCTGAGACATCTGCTGATGGTGTTTTAACTATCGATTCTCTTGGTCGTCTGACTTATGTTAACCCGTCTTTTGAGAGGATGTGTGGTAGGCGTAAAAGTCAGATTCTTGCTACGTCGTTTAGGGATTATTTATCAAATGATTCAATTTATGTTTTCCAGCAGGCTTTTATTGATATTAGAAAAGAAAATAAAAAGATTGAGAATATAGAACTGGAGCTCATTAACGCAGAGGGTAGTAGTATTCCTATTGAGGTTAATATTGCTCCTTTGAAGAAGAATGATAAGTTTGCTGGTGTTGTCGCTACTATTAGGGATATAACTGAGCGGAAGAGAATTGAGGATGAGTTGAAAAAATCTGAGCGGCTTAAAACAGAGTTTATGAACATCGCGGCTCATGAACTCAAGTCACCTGTTACACCAATAAAGGGTTATCTTGATCTCATAATACAGGATAAAGAGGCTAGCGAGCGGGTAAAGAACTGGGCTAGGATCAGCTTGAGGAACTCTGAGCGTCTGTTGAAACTTGTTAGTGACATCTTAGATGTCTCGAGGCTTGATAGCGACACGATGAGATTTGAGATGGAAAAACTTGATACAGGTGAGTTACTAAAGGAAATCGCTGAAGATATGAAGCTTGCTGTTACTAGCAAGCATCTTGATTTTATAGTTAAAATACCAAAGGATCTACCTAGCATAATGGGTGATAGGAATCGCCTGTCGCAGGTTTTCAAGAATCTATTGGCTAACGCAGTTAAGTTTACAGACAATGGGTCTATAACTCTTGGTGCTGAGGAGGATAAGGATCATGTTAAAATCTATGTGGAGGACACAGGTATAGGTATATCAGAGGATGAGTTACATAAGATATTCAACAAGTTTTATCAGGCATACACTGGTCCTGACCGTAAAAACGAGGGTGTTGGTCTGGGTTTGTTTATATGCAAAGAAATAATCAGTAAACATAATGGTAGGATATGGGCTGAGAGCAAGCTTGGTGAGGGTAGTAAATTTATAGTAAGAATCCCATGTATAAAAAGAGTTAATGATCTATAATTGTATTTGTGGTGGTGAATAGTTATAAGGAAAAAATGTCCTGAATGTGGATCAAAGGCAGTAAAACTTTATCAAAATAAGAGTATAGAGGGAAAGAGGAGATGGTTGCCTATAGCATGGCATTGCACAAAATGTGGTTACACTTACAAGGTTGTCTCTGACACACTTATATACAAGATTGCTGATAAAAAGTATAAGGATTCTTTTAACGAAAAATGTCCTAAATGCAGCATGGGTTTCGTTAGACTATATAGACACGTAAATCCAAAGTATGGTAAGCAGTATTGGGCCTCGGTTGGCTGGTATTGCACAAGATGCAGATACATCTGGATGGATGAAGAAACTACTGAGTAGTTTTTTAGAAAATAATTTTCCTAAATTATTAAATATACGTACCCGTTTAGGGCAAGCTAATTAAATCAGAGGTAAAACAAGATGAAACGCGGTTCACGTGCATGGAAAAAACGCCATAAGATGCGATGGAAATGGCGGAAGAAACGTATGAGACGCAAGAAGCGAGCTAGAAAGAAGTAGGCTTATCTCTGATGGGAGCATGGTGTAACCCGGCATCATTACGGGCTCCAGTTAGGTGTGATTAAAAGAGGGTCATCTGACTTTGTGATGAATAACTGGAGCGATGACCTAGAAGAGACCCGTCGATCTGGGTTCAAATCCCAGTGCTCCCATTGACTGTAAATAATGTATAAAAGGTGGAATAAAATATGATAAAATTCAACATAAGAAACTTTAATGTGTTCACCCTAGTTTCTTTATTAGCTTTGATAGCAGGTGTCAGTTTCTATATATACTGGGGTATAACTTTTAATGTATGGTATGACATAGGACCTTATGCTTTTTCTATAGTGTTTATATTGGGCGGCATAATTGGTATTTTACTTACTCTCTATGAAAAAACAGAGGGACAACAAGAATGAAGCTACCTACTCATCTTCCAGGTTAGCACAGGGTTTTTTGTTGCACCAACATCATCAATGCGTCTAACTGATGTGTTATTTGGTGCGTTTTTAACAACATCCGGTTTTTCATCAGCGATCTTGATTAAAGCATCTATGTATTTGTCTAACTCGTTTTTCGGTTCTGATTCTGTTGGTTCTATCATAAGTGCTTCTTTCACTATAAGTGGGAAATATATTGTTGGAGGATGCAAACCATAGTCAAGAAGACGTTTTGCTACGTCTAATGCTCTAATGTTTTTTTCTTGTTTTAGTTTCTCGCAGCTTAACACAAACTCGTGTTTCCTTAGCTGTTTGTATGGCATCTCATATTTTTTTGATTCAACTAGTTTCTTTTTCATATAGTTCGAGTTTAGTACAGCTATTTCTGATGCTTCTCTCAGTCCGTCTCCCCCCATCATTGTTAGGTAAACATATGCTTTTAGTAAAACAGAGAAATTGCCATAGAATCCTTTTATTTTACCAATTGAATATGGGTAGTTGTAGTCAAAATCATAGTTACCTTTTTTGTCTCTTATTACTCTCGGTATCGGTAAGAATTTTTCTAGTTTCTCTTTGACGCCTACTGGTCCACTACCTGGTCCACCTCCACCATGCGGTGTCGCAAATGTTTTATGAAGGTTTAGATGTACGATATCAAAACCCATGTCACCGGGTCTTGCCTTTCCCATTATAGCGTTCATGTTAGCACCATCATAGTATAGTAGTGCACCTGCTTTGTGTACTAGTTTAGATATCTCAAGTATGTCTGATTCGAATATGCCTAGTGTGTTTGGGTTTGTCAGCATAAAACAAGCGGTTTTTTCTGAGAGGGTTCTCTCTAGTATTTCTAGGTCAACTGTTCCCTCTTTGGTGGATGGTATTTCTATTAATCTGTAGCCAGCCATTGTAGCACTCGCTGGGTTTGTACCATGTGAAGTATCTGGGAGTATAACCTCATATCGTTGGTTGTCTTTGTTGAATTCGTGATACGCCCTAGTTATCAGCATTCCCAAGAATTCACCATGTGCACCTGCTGCTGGTTGAAGTGTAAAATAATCCATGCCAGATATTTCACACAACATTTTTTCTAGTTCATACATTATTTGTAGATTTCCTTGTATTGTCGAAGGATCCTGGTATGGATGTGTGTTTGCAAAGTTATCCCATCTACTTATTTCTTCGCATATCTTTGGGTTGTATTTCATGGTGCATGAACCAAGAGGGTAAATACCGGAATCTATACCATAGTTCATCTGACTGAGGTGAAGGAAATGTCTTACAACCTGAGTTTCATCTAGGTCAGGTATACAGATTTTTTCTTTTCGCTGAATAGAAGTTGGCAAAATATTGTTTTGTTTATCTCTGCATACTTTTTTGTATGACTCAAGCTCGTTTAACAATGGTTCATCATAAACAGCCGACCTATACATGTGACACCTCTTCTAGTGCAGAAACAAGTTTTTCTATGTCTTTGTCTGTGTGCATTTCAGAGACACCAAAAAGCATACAATCCCTTAGCTCTGGATACCATCTACCAAGCGATAAACCACCCTGTACATCTTTTTTCAATAATTCTTTGTTAACTTTATTTGTATCTGTTTTTGATTTAATTACAAACTCATTAAAATGAATGCCCATAAACCTTTTTTCAAAACCATCAATAGAACTTATTAGTTTTACTAATTTTTGTCCTCTCTCAAAATTAACTCTACTAAGCTCCTCTAAGCCATTGCCACCAAGCCACGCAAGATATACCACCGCCGTAAGAGCACATAAACCCTCGTTTGTACAAATGTTACTAGTAGCTTTACCACGCCTTATATGCTGCTCCCTCGTCTGAAGAGTCATACAAAAAGCTCGTCTACCATCCAAATCTTTAGTCATACCAATTATACGACCAGGCATCTGACGTAAAAACTCGTTTCTACAAGCAAAAATACCAAGACTTGAACCACCAAAATCCATAGTATTACCAAAAGATCTTCCCTCACCAATCACAATATCTGCACCATACTCACCAGGGCTTTTTACAATTCCAAGCGATACAGGATCAACCCCAACAACAAAGAGAGAACCCGGATCTTTTACAATTTCACTGATTTCTTCAACACCATCCTCAAAAACACCAAAAAAATTTGGATTCTCAACATAAACCCCAGTAGTATCATTATCAACACTTTGTTTTAGTTCCTCTAAATTAATTTTACCTGTTTCATCATCATAAGATATTTCTTTTATTCTTATACCAGAGCCTTTTGTATAGTTTTTTAGAACAGATTTTTTCTCCCAAGAAATGTTTTGAGGTATAACAAATGTTTTTTTCTGGTTTATTCGTGAACACATAAGTGATGCTTCACCTAGAGCAGTAGCACCATCGTACAATGATGCATTGGAGATATCCATGCCTGTTATTTCTGCGATTATGCTCTGGTATTCAAACATGGCTTGCAGGAAACCCTGTGACGCCTCAGGTTGGTATGGAGTGTAAGCAGTGTAAAACTCTGCTCGAGATATTATTGATTTAACAGCTGGTGGTATATAGTGTGGTTTTATTCCTCCCCCTAGAAAACTTGGCATGTTGTTTGTTGGTCTGTTTTTGTTTGATATCTCTCTAAGTTTTTGTTCTGTTTCTTGCTGGGATAAACCCTTTTGGAGATTCAATTTTTTAATCTGTATTTGTTTTGGTATATCTAAGAATAGTTCTTCGATGTCTTTTAACCCTGTTTCTTTAAGCATATTATTTTTTATTGCTGAGTTCGGGATGAAGTTCATAGGAATCCCCCATGACGGTAACAATATTATATTAAAGAAACTTATTATAAACTAGATTTTGTGAATAAATTTGATTTTGTTTAATAAATAGACCTTTTGCATAATTATAAAACTGGAACAACTGTTCTCTTCTAGCCTCCCCCAACTAGCTATTTTTACTCTGATTGTACGGTGAAATTCACTAATCCACAGACGATAGACGTCATACGGTCGTATCGTGTGAGGCTGTTTCGAAATTCTTCAGCCATGATGCGGAATTTTTTCATCCTGGCGATGGTGTGTTCCACGATCACCCGTGCTTTCCTTTGTTTTTTGTTGTATCGTTTCTCCTGTTTGGTGAGCTCTTTTTTCTTTGGTTTTTTCACAGGGATATTCACGTTCAACTCAGGGTAATCTTTTTTGATACCGAGGTAGCCAAGGTCAACACCGAGTTCAACCTCTGGTGGCAGAGGCGGTGGTCCATTTTTCTTGAACATGTCATAATCATGTTGTTTTCCTTTTCGGTGTCTGG
>JARYMC010000005.1 GCA_029907305.1 Candidatus Thermoplasmatota archaeon | reverse complement strand
TTAGAAAAGAATTTGAAAATGATAAAAGAATTTTTACGGACAACTGGGACTATTATGATGGGGCACATGTTGTTTTTTACCCGAAGAATATGACGCCGTATGAGCTTCAGGAAGGTGTTATATCCGCTTATGAAAATTACTATTCTACTAGAAAGACTCTACATCATTTTGGTAAAGGTGAATTTTTCTATGGGTTTGAGACATTTTATGTCAGGTTATTATTCAAGAATATCATACGCCAGAATGAAGCTTATTTAGATTATTTAGATGGTATACGTCCCTAATTACTAAATCCCTATCATTTTTAAAACAGGTTGCCAGTTTAAATCAGTCATCGTTTTTTGATCCCACATCAACAGTATCAAACCAAAAAGAGCGAACAATGTAACCCAAACCCAATATGTATAAACTATTTGATTAATTTTCAAACGAGCTATAGCAACACGAATCAATGTCACGGAGAATACTATGACTAATAGTACTTTGATTAGATAAAATACTATGTCAACAGCAAAAGCTGGGATTTCCTTTAAACCAAAAACTGGTGATAGGTTATATGGGAAAAACAATGCGACTATCAACGACGCCATGACCACGGTTTTTACGCCATCAGTTAGGTAAAACATCGCAAGGTTTCTACCAGAATATTCTACTAGAAGACCACCCGCTATCTCTGTCTCTGCCTCTGGTGCATCAAATGGTATCTTGGAGAGTTCAGCCGGTGTAACTATAACAAGTGCTAATAATAGTATTATGACGCCGATAAAACCAAGAGGTCCCACTACCCCCCAAATCGGTGTCGTGGTGATTGCGGATAGCGTGAAAACATTGGTGACTTGTTGTGCATACAATCTGTATGCAAAACTTATGATTATGATGGCTAGTGGGAACTCATAGGCTATCATAGTAGCCATCTCTCTCTGTGCACCAACAGTTGCATATGGTGAACCAGAGGCAAAACCACCTATGACCATTGCCAATGATGGTATGAGTAGTAGGTAAAGAATCAAAATAAGATCACCTTTTGGAAGAATAATCTCATTATCAAGCAACGATGGGAATCCTGCTATAGGTAAATACAAAAGAATAGATATTGTTGCGACAAGACCAACAAGTGGTGCCAGGTTGAAAACCCATGGTATCGCATTTTCAGGTACAATGTTTTCTTTTACAAACAACTTAGAAACATCCCTAAATGGTTGTCTAATTGGTGGTCCTATACGGCCCTGCATATGAGCAGAAATCTTCCTATCAAAACCCTTGTATATCAACCCGAATATTATGCCAAAAGCTGCTAATCCTATTGAACCCAATATGATTATTATAGTTGTTTTTGATAATTCTATGAGTTCCATTTTATATCAACCCCATGAAGATAAATACGACAGCCATTATGATCAAAAACCACAGCACATAGTCGCTAGCGTTACCATTATGCATCTTTTTAAGTACATCATAAACTGATTTCAGCGTCTCGGTGAAACCCCAATACACATTACTACTCTTAACATGCATAAGTTCTTTTTCATATTCAGGGTTGCCTGATAGAAAAGCCTGAGTCTGCCCTGTTTCTTTTTTGTAATCTTTTTTACCAAAACCTCTAAGAATGTAAATTAATAGAAAGATGATTGCTGTTGCTACAACCCACACAACAGGGTTCCAGAAACCATTACCAGTCTTCAGTGTCTCCAACAATGATTCCAACGATAACATTGTTTAAACACCCCCTAGAACAGCGCTTATATATTGCGCGTTATTCATCAGTACATTAACAGCAGGTTCAACCAAGTGATGGATGACAATATTTGGGAATAAACCAAAAAAGATTATTATACACGCAAAAACACCCATACCAATCAACATGCTTTTTGGTACTTCCTTAACATTCTCAAACTTAGAAATCTTAGGCCCAAGAAACGCTGAATAAAACACCTTCACAAAAATAGCTAGTAGCATTATACTAGCTAGTATAGCAACAATAGATATTATCGGGTTAAGCTGGTATGTTGATTGATAAATGAGAAGTTTTGATGCGAAACCATTCATAGGTGGTATACCAGAGACTGCTAATAGACCTATAAGGAAAAAAATGGTGGTGTACTTCATGTTTCTAGCAAGACCACCCATCTCATTCAAAGATGTTTCTTTAGTAGCATAGTAAATGGCACCAGCAGATAGGAACAATAAACCTATATCCAAACAATCGTTGATTATATGGAAAATACCACCATTCATCGCAGTTTTTCCCACTGTTATCATGTTAGGATCATGTAAAGTAACTAATCCTACACCTATGGTGAGGAAAATGTATCCTATTTCTGCTACTGCAACAAAACCGATTAATCTTCTGAAGTCTGTTTGTATAAGAGCCATTAACACACCAATTAATATTGTAAGAATAGCCAGCATAATAATTATCAAACCAATTGTTGATTCACTAATAACCACATTTTTGAATGCCCCACTGTATAGGGTGAAACACATCCTGAAAACACCGTACAAGCTAGCCTGGGTAGCACCGATTATAACAATTGTTACTGACGGTGGTGCCTGCCCATAAGAGTCTGGTAACCACATATGCATTGGTACCAGACCTGCTTTCATACCAAGCACAACAACAAGCAGAACCAACGCTATTTTATCAAGAAAAGTAAACTGTATAACGTTTGCTAGTGTAGCAATATTTAGAGCATTGTATTGAGCATAAAATATACCTATGGCAAAAAGAACAAACAATGCACCAATCGAGCTTATAACAATATATTTGAACGCTGCCTCAAGTGCCTCGCCCTTGTGAACCCAAAATGCGATTAGTGCACAAGAAGATATGCATGATATCTCAAGGAATACGAAGAAGTTGAAAATATCCCCAGTAAGCTCCATACCTAGGGTGCTTGTAACCAAGAGTAAAACTAGTGTGTAATACTTGTCAAGTCCATCGTTTTCCTTCATAAATGACCATGAGTAAACAAGTGCAACAAAAGCAAGGATAAATGTTACAATGGCCATGAAAATGCTTAGGCTGTCGACTTCAAAAAGGATTCTAACTACTGGAAGAGCGAGGTTTTGTGCACCAAAGACATAGATGCGTGGGCCGTTTGCATAAACATCAGATGCAAGCAAGGCAATAAAAAAACCTGTGATAGAGATCATCACCAAGGCAAAAATGTTTCTAACTTTTTCGTTAATCATGCCAACAAGTGGTGTAAGAAACGCACCCAGCAATGGTACTGCAACGATCAAAGCAGGAGAATGTTTAATTATTTCAGCGAGCCAGTTCATTCTTTTAGCCTCCTTATTTTTCTAACATCGAGCGTACCATACTGTTTATAAATATGCATAACAAGAGACAACATCAAAGCAAGAACAGCGACACCAATCACAATACTCGTAAGAGTCAAAGCCTGAGGAACAGGTAAAACCATCTCACTAGGATATTGTGTTCCCTCTGGTAAACTAGTGTAGATAGGAGCAACACCACCTTCACGATAACCCAACGTGATCAAAAACAGGTTCACACCACACTCAATGATTGTGATACCAATAACCATTTTGATTAGATTCCGTCTGAAAACAACAGCATACAAGCCTATGAAAATCATGGCGACAACAGCGATAAAAGGTATATTATAAATCATTGTTTCCCCTCCTTTAAACTACTAGCATAAGCCATGACAAGCACAACTGCAAATAAACCAGCAATTACCTTAAGCCCTACAGCAAAATTCATAAGCGGCAAAACACCACCTGTGTTGATGTCAGCAAAAGTAGAACCAACAACAGGGATGTTACCAAATAACGTGAAACTGTCAAACAATTTTAAACCTACGAGGAAATTAGCAAAAAATATACCACCTACAAAAAGCCCGAGGAATGCTACGCCAATGAACCACACAGCACCAATGCTTTCAAAAGCAGTAAGTCTTTTTTCTTTTATCCGCGCAAAAGCCCATGTTGAACCATAGGCTGCAAGCAACATTATACAACCAGATGCAACAACAGCACCACCCTGGAAACCACCACCAGGAGTTAGATGCCCATGAGCTATGACATATAAACCAAAAATCGTGATCAAAGGGAAAATAATATTCGATATTGTTCTAACAATCTTTGACATCTCACTCATTTTTTCTTCCTCCTGAAAATCATCATGACACCAGCAACAGCAGTAAACAAAATCGTAGCCTCCCCAAGGGTATCAAAACCTCTGTAATCAAAAACAACAGATGTCACACCATTGTTAGTACCAGCCTCAGTCTGAGTATTTCTAATAATATGATTATCCATCTCTGGGCTACCTGGGTCGCCAAAAGGATGAATCATGAGAGCGCTAAAAACAAAAAACACAGCAACAATAGAAAACACCAGTACAGCAATATTGTATCTCATTTCCATTTTATTCTTCCTCCATACGCTTAGTTCCTTTAACAGCAATAATAATAATAGCGGTGGACAAACAGGCGCCTACACCAGCCTGAGCAATAGCGACATCAGGTGCTTGCAGAATATAAAACTCAAGAGATAACAACAAACTCATAGCACCCATAGCAACAGCGGCACCCAGAAGATCTCTGAGTAAAACAGCAACAATGCAGGAGAAAACTATGAGGATGAGCACTACGATATTAATTAACTCAAAAAACATTTTTTACTCAGCCTCCTCTTCTTCAGATTTCTTTTTACCTCTAGTTTTTTTCTTCCCTGTTTTCCCTAGTTTTGAATCATCCAACTGATCAACAACAGCCATAGCTGGTTTTACTCCGCTGCGATGGGCAGCACGGGCGATAGCATGGGCACCAACAGGGTTAGTGAGTAGTATTGCTATCAAAGCAAAAATCGAGTGAAGTGCTAAAACAGAACCATTGGTATCATTTCCCCACCAAGATTTCAGACCGATGAGAATCACAGAACCTATGATGAATATAGAACCAAAAGTTGTACATTTCGTACCAGCATGAAGCCTGGTATAAACATCTGGGAAACGAAGTAGACCAATACCTGCAAGGAGGTTAAAGAAAATACCAATACCTAAAAACACGTAGATGATGATATCAAAAATCATCCTAAAACTCCCCTCCCTCTAGATATTTTGCGATAAACAAAGTAGAGACAAAAGACAAAAAAGCGTAAACAATAGCTACATCAATATAGATGGCCTCTCTGAAGGCCATACCAAATGCAACCATAGCAACAATAACAATTGTGTTAACAGTATCAACACCAACAACCCGGTCAGGAGCAGTTGGTCCTAAAACAATCCTTATCAAAGCCATTATGCTGCAAATAGCAAGGGCTATAACCACAAACAGATAAGTATCCGTGACACCAAAATACAATTCGATCATTCAGCAATCCTCCTAACCCATTTTGGGAAAAACCCACAGATATACTTACAGTCAACAGGTTTCTGCTCCAAAGCTTTTTCATTAACATTTATCCAATGAACATATAAATCATTGGTGTCCTCATCTATGTCAACACTTAGAGTACCAGGTGTCAGCGTTATAGAGTTTGCAAGCATTGTGATACCAAGATCTGTTTTAAGATCAGGTGAAATCCGGACGATACCAGGTTTTATCTTCCCGGTGATAACACGATAAGCGACATCAAGATTAGCTCGGGTGAGTGCAACGAAAAAAGGCCCAACAACATAAGCTAAAAATATAAACCATCGTACAGGGTTTAGCATCCGCAGGCTTTTCTTAACAAAAATCTTCCTCGCAATAAAACCAACAATTATTGAGAGAACTAATCCAAGGGCTATCTCCTCGTAGCTCCACAATCCTAAAACCGCTGTTCCACTACCTGTCGTAAACAGGAGGTAAATAATGAAACAGAAGACTGTTGTGATAATAAATGCTATCATCTTCTTTTTTCCTCCCATAGATATCTAATTAACATCGGTGGGTAAACATATCACTTTTTAAAAACTTGCTGATTTACCTAAAATATTAAAGCCTGATATTATTCTTGGTTGTGGTAGATTTCGATGGATGTTAAACTAATAGGTTTCACTCCAAACCCAGAAAAAACACCTGCGATGGCTGCGAAACTTACACATAGTAAAACAAAGCCGGAGGAGCTTGATAAAACCCCAGGAAAAGAACTAACAGCGGTTCTTGAACAGGTTATGAAACTTGGTCACACAAGTGTTGTAGAACACGCAAGTTTTACTTTTGCGATAAGTGATGTAAGTAGATCTTTAACGCATCAGCTGGTAAGACACCGCATAGCTAGTTATTCTCAGCAGAGCCAGAGATATGTTAATCTCAATGAACCAAACTATGTAACGCCACCAAAGATTGCTAAAGACAAAAAAATGAAAAAAGCATATGATGAAACCATGACTAGCATTTGGAAGGAATACAACAAGTTACTTGACATGGGGATACCAGCGGAGGATGCGCGATATGTACTACCAAATGCGACATGTACAAACATTATGGTTACTATGAATGCTCGCTCGTTACTGAATTTTTTTGAACTACGATGTTGTCTCCACGCACAGTGGGAGATAAGAGAGCTAGCCAACAAGATGTTAAAAGAGGTGAAGAAAGTAGCGCCAATTATTTTTAAAAACGCTGGGCCATCATGTAAAACTAAAAATTATTGCCCTGAAAACAAAAAAGATTGTCCTATTTACCCTAAGTGATTTTTAATGAAAAGACCATATGTTGTAATCAACTGTGCAATATCATCAGATGGTAAAATAGCTGATGCATCTGGTAAACAAATCAGGATATCCTGTGAAGAAGATATCAAAAGGATGTACGAGCTTAGAAACCAGTCAGATGCAGTCCTTGTAGGCATAAACACTGTTCTCTCTGATAACCCAAGGTTAACTGTAAAAGAAAAATATGTAAAAAACCCTAGGCAACCAATTAGAATAGTTCTCGACACGTATTGTAAAACCCCAATCGATTCTCTTGTTGTAAACACTGATGCAAAAACTTTTATTATAACCGGAGAAAAATTTGACAAAAATTTTGGTAATAATGTGGAAAAAATTGTTTGCAGCACAAAAAATGGTTTAATTGATCTAGAAAAATTCTTAGATATAATCTACAAAAAAGGTATAAAAAAATTGATGGTTGAGGGAGGAGGAACAGTGATATATAATTTTTTGAAATTTGGTTTTTTTGATGATTTCTTTGTATACGTTGGTTCTATTAAAATCGATGGTGGGAAAACCCCGCCTTTTATTGTTGATAATAAAATTGATGTAAAAAGCTTTAACCTTAAATTAGTTGAAACAAAAGATTTTGGTCTCGGAAAACTTAGTCACTATAGATTGATAAAATGAAGTTTTTATGCGATCAAATGTTGGGTAGTCTCGCGAAATGGCTTCGCCTTATGGGTTTTGATACTTTTTATGCGAATGCAGATATGGATGATGATGAGTTGTTACAGGTTGCAAAAAAAGAAAACAGGGTTGTTATAACAAGGGACAAGGAATTAATGAGCAAGATGAAAAAACAGAAACTGCCTGTTATCGAGCTTGATGTAACTGATGTTGATGAACAGCTAAAAATTGTTTTAAAAGATATTGTTGTTGATCCAAAAAATGTTTTATCAAGGTGTTCAGTTTGTAACACTATTCTCGATGAAATTAAGAAAAAAGATATTCAGGACAAGGTACCTAGGAGGGTTTTTGAGAATAATGAGAAGTTCTGGTTTTGCCCTAAATGTGATAAAATCTATTGGATGGGTACGCATTATGATAAGATTAAAAATAAAATAGATGAACTGCAAAAACATTGAAATCTTTTATATCATTTTTACCATCTGAGCATGTGGGACACCTTTTATTTTGAGGACAAACCTTGGGTCCACAAGCCCCATTTCAATTGCGCATTTCACGGTTTCTACACCAACAAGATTAGCTATGGTAGCATCTTCTAGGTATCTTTTAAGGGTTTTTTTGTTAACCCTCTCGCCATCATAAAAACTGGTTGAGACATCTATTTGTAGCTTGCCTTTTGTGAATTTTTTTCCGAGGAGTTTTTCGTCGCATGCACCCACTATTATTTCAGGTCCTTGTTTGTAGATTTTTACGCTTATCATAGGTATGGTTTTCCTTCCTGTTTTTTTTGTCTCTAATCTTATGTTACTTTATCCTGTTTTATATTTATTTCGAAAATTAAAGGTAAAAAACGCGTTTTTAGATGTTGATGTAAAACCTGAAATAACAGCCATGTTTTTTTAGCCTAAAAAACACGTTTTTTGGGAAAAATATATATACAACCCCTGTTTGGAGGTGTTTGTTTTTACCACAATTCTAAAAACCTATGATGCTATACATTTTATAAAAACAGGGAAAAATGTTTTTTTGTGGGATAGAGGATGAAAGAGATTCTTCGGTCGTTCTCTGAGCATGGTACCTTCGTACAACCAGATGCACTAAAATACATTATGTCAAAAGAAAACCCTGGGGAGTTCTCGTCTTTTATCATAAAAAACCTCCAAGAGTATCCTCTTATTTTAACTGTTGATCAGATAAAAAACATAGAGCAGCAGACAACAAAAACTGTTGAGGAACAGCCAAAAATACAGCCACCTGTGGTTGACTCACAGATTGAAAAGGAGGTACAAAAAAAGGTTCTTTCAACCATCTATGGCAAAGGAGAGTTGCATATTAAAACATTGAATGATGAGAACGGCGAGGAAGACGAAGAACCAGATGACTTGGATCAAACAGAGGCATCTGATTTAGAAGCGATGCCTAAGCTTATATCAATTGAAAAAGTTAAAGGCTGGAAACCAAAAGCAGCTGAATACGAATCAGAGATAGAAATAATAAAGGATGTGACCGGTAAAAGTACGTGCGAGGGTACTACAAAAGATTTCACGAAATTGTTTGTCGACCGTTATCATGTTTTGCGTAAACTACTTCAGAGTCAGAGACGGGAAATGGTAAACGTTATGCCAATAAGCAGGATTAAACACGGTGTCATGAAAGAGGTTCAAATAATAGGGATAGTGAAAGATGTTAGAACCACGGTTAATGGTCATAGACTTATAGAAATAGAGGATGAAACCGATACTGTGACTTGTATAGCTCTCAAAACCAACCATGAAACAGTTCAGATGGCTAACGAGGTTGTTTTCGACGAAATCATAGGTGTAAAGGGTCATTTGAGTAAAAACGGTGACCTAGTTATCATAAACAGTATAGTTTTCCCTGAGATAAGTATACAACATGAAAAAAACAAATCAGAAGTACCTGTTTTTGCTGCGTTCCTATCAGACATACATATCGGTAGTAAAATGTTTATGGAAAGCGAATGGCAGGCTTTTCTAAGATGGTTTAATGGTGCAATAGGTAACTCCAGGCAGCGTGACGTAGCTGGTAGAATAAAATACCTAGTGGTACCAGGTGATGTAGTAGATGGTATTGGTATTTACCCTAACCAGGAAAAAGAGTTGTCAATAACTGATGTATACAGACAGTATGAGGCTTTAGCTGAACAGTTCAAACTCATACCAGACCATATATCAATTATTATGCAACCTGGTAACCATGATGCTGTACGCCCTGCGGAGCCACAACCAACTTTTGAAAAAGAGATAAGAGACCTTTTCTCAGGTAAGGACATAAGGTTTGTTGGCAACCCATGTTATTTCTCGTTGAATGGCGTTGAGGTTTTATCCTATCATGGTCAGAGCCTACTTGATTTTGCTACAAACATACAGTCACTTAAATATAATGAGCCTATTGAGACTATGAAGGTTATGTTACGTAAACATCATCTTGCCCCAACATATGGTGGCTATACGCCTCTTGCACCAGAGCATTCAGACTATATGATTATCGATCGTGTACCAGATATTTTTGTTACAGGTCATGTTCATGTAGCAAAGTTTGGTGACTACCGTGGTGTTACACTAATTAATGCTAGTAGCTGGCAGTCGCAGACTAGTTATCAGAAAATGTTGAATTTTGTGCCTGATTCAGCAAAGCTACCAATCGTTGATCTTAAAACAGGTAATGTTACAATGATGGATTTCAGTAAAAAACTGGAATAAAAAAAATTTTTGTAAAATACAAAAATTTAAACTACTAGTTTGTATTAACAATTTTTACCAAAATTTTTAGAGCGGGAAATTATGGGTGGGGACCAATCCATCGATGTCGCAGTTAGCCCAAACATGCAAGAGTATTTCAACTCTCTACAGAAAGACATCGACTTATGCTATTCTATCGCTAGTGAGGCACGTAAAAAAGGTTTAGACCCAGAATACAATGTTGAGATACCACAAGCCTTGGACCTTGCATCAAGGGTAGAGCAACTAGTTGGACCAAAAGGTATAGCACCAAAAATAAGAGCCGCTACAAAAAAACTATGTGACAGAGAACTAGTCTCACTTGAAATAGCTCGGGAGATAGCATCTGGTAAAACATACAAATTCAACAAAATAGAGGATGCAATAGACCAAGCCATACGGACTGGATTAGCGATACTAACAGAGGGTGTACTTGTTGCACCATTAGAGGGCATAGCTGAGGTGAGACTAGGTAAAAACAACGATGGTACAGACTATGTTGACCTATATTTCTCAGGACCAATTAGGAGCGCTGGTGGTACAGGCCAGGCTATGAGCGTCCTTATAGCAGACATAGTCCGAAGAGAACTCGGCATAGACCGGTTCAAACCAACACCAGGTGAAATAGAGCGATACAAAGAAGAAATACCTCTTTACAAAAGAGTACAACACCTACAGTATCTACCAACAGTTGATGAGATAGACAAAATAGTGAGAGAATGCCCGATATGCATAAATGGAGAGGGAACCGAAGACGAAGAAGTAACAGGATACAGGGATTTACCACGTGTAGAAACCAACCGACTTAGAGGTGGCGCATGTCTTGTAATAGCAGAAGGACTTTGCCTAAAAGCACCCAAGATAATGAAACATGTTAAAAAACTGAAACTAAAAGGATGGGATTTCTTAGAAATATTTGTAACAAAAGAAAACAAGGACGACAAAAAAAAGGAACAACTACCTGAGATAACACCCTCATCGAAATACATAGGGGAGGTTATAGCTGGTAGACCAGTATTCTCACATCCATCAAGAAAAGGTGGTTTCAGATTAAGATATGGTAGGGCGAGAACCGCTGGCCTAGCTTCAACAGCGATAAACCCAGCATCAATGTACTTGCTTGATAGTTTCATAGCGGTTGGGACACAACTAAAGACAGAGCGACCAGGAAAAGGAACAATAGGGACACCATGCACAGAAATCGAAGGACCAATAGTGTTACTACAAAACGGGGACCTAGTTCAGATAAACAATGCTGAGGACGTAAAAAAATATGATGTACAAAAAATAATAGACCTCGGGGAAATACTAATACCATTTGGTGAGTTCCTTGAAAACAACTCATTGTTACCAAACTCGAGCTACGTATACGAATGGTGGATCCAGGACTTACAAAAAGCAGCTAACCTTTTACCAAAAGACTATACGTTTAACAGCGTGAAAGAGGCTGATGAAAAAACCATAAAAAAAGTTTCAGAAGACTTTGGGAGAAACATTGACCTCAAAAACCTGTCATCAACTGATGCTTTCAAAATATCAGAAAAATACAACATCCCATTACATCCATCTTACAACCTTTTCTGGCATGACATAACAACAAAAGAACTAGCATGTCTATCAAAATTTATTCTAGAACAAGGAAAAATAACAGAAGACAAAATATTGGTTTTACCAAAAGACCAAGAAATCAAAAGGATACTAATCGAACTCGGCGTTTTACATAAACAAAGGGAAGGTGTACTAAACATAGACAGGTACGCTTATCCTCTTATCAGATGCTGCGGCTTAGAAGTTAAAGAAAACAAAATCGTTGAAACACAAAGACTCACAATTTTAAACAACATAAAAGATGACGAAAAAACCATCGACGTAGTCTCAAAACTCGCTGGTGTCACAATAAGAGAACGATCACCATACCGCATTGGAACAAGAATGGGGAGACCAGAAAAAGCTGCACCAAGAAAAATGAGGCCGCCACCACACACACTATTCCCACTTGGAAACTATGGTGGAAACCAGCGTCTAATAAGAACAGCAGCAGAAAAAGGCATCATAGAAGTAGAAGCAGGCGTTAGATTATGCCCAAAATGCGGTAAAAAAACCCATAAAATAACATGCACATGCGGTGGACACACAGAATGCAAAAACGGTAAAGTAGAGCTGCAACAAATAAACATAAACGAAGAGCTAGTTATAGCTCAAGAAAACATAGACGAAAGAAACCTACCAGACACAATAAAAGGTGTCATAGGCACAATATCAAAACACAAAACACCAGAGCCACTAGAAAAAGGTATACTAAGAGCAAAACACGACGTATCAGTTTTCAAAGATGGGACGATACGTTTTGATATGACAGATGCACCATTAACACATTTTAAACCAAAAGAAGCACATATCTCAGTAGAAAAACTGAAAAAACTTGGTTATACAAAAGACTACCTAGGCAACCCACTCGAGCATGATGATCAAATCTGTGAGCTCAAAGTACAGGACGTAATAATCTCAAAATCATGCGCAGAATATTTCGCACAGGTTTCAAGGTTCATAGATGATCTACTCGTTAAATTCTACAAACTCCCACGTTTCTACAAAATAAAAAACCTTGAGGATTTAACAGGTCATCTCGTTGTTGGTTTAGCACCGCATACATCTGCTGGTGCGTTAGCAAGGATAATAGGTTTCACTGATTCTCAGGTATGCTTTGCACACCCGTTTTACCATGCAGCAAAGAGAAGAAACTGCGATGGTGACGAGGATGGGCTTATGCTTTTGATGGATGCATTGTTGAACTTCTCCCATTCATATATCCCAGATAAACGCGGCGGTAGAATGGATTTACCTCTGATACTCACAACACGTATTGATCCAACTGAGGTTGATAAAGAAGCTCACAACATTGACACATTAGCTAGATACCCACTCGATTTTTATGAAGCAACACTACGTCATGAGAACCCGAAAAATTTAGAGTCAATTATGGGTTTGGTTTCATCAAGACTTAGGACTGAGTTGCAGTACGAAAAATTTTATTTCACACATGATACAAACAACATATCTGAGGGGCCGTCTGCATCTGCTTACAAGACTTTGAAGACTATGATGGATAAGATGAATGCCCAGCTTAGCCTAGCAGCAAAAATAAGGGCTGTTGACACGCCTGATGTTGCCTATAAGGTTATAGAACGACATTTTTTGCCGGATATACTTGGTAACCTCAGAGCTTTTAGTAAACAGTCTGTGAGATGCCCGCTTTGTAACACTATTTATCGTAGGATTCCTCTGCAGGGTGTTTGTATAAAATGTGGTGGTAAACTTACTCTCACGGTTCATGAGAAATCTGTTAAAAAGTATCTTGAGATTTCGAAGAATATTGCTGAGCGTTATAATCTCCCCTCTTATGCTTGTCAGAGGATAAAACTGGTAGAGAAATCTATTGACTCGCTTTTTATTAGTGATAAGATTAGGACAACTAAGCTGAGTGACTTCTTCTAGAAGAGTATTTAAATCATAACTTTCTTATATCTGTAGATTATTGCCTTGTTAAACTGAGAGGAGCTGAAATAATGGCTGAGAGTATTGTTCCTATAGGGAAGAAAACATGGTATAAATGGTCGTTTTATATTAATGTAATATTGTTTTTCATAATAGCTTTGTTTATATATTTGCTTGTTATTGATTGTCTTTCTTATTCCGCTATGGGTGGCGCTTATGATTGGCTTTATATAGCCCGTGACCTTGCTTTTCTGTCTATTGCTTTGGCTTTGGTGTTCTTCCAGTTCTTTAGGAATTTGTTGATAATCTGGCGTAGATCACTATAAACGTGTTTAGGTTTAATGGCGATAGGCGTAGGATAGACCGGGGAGGTAGGCGTTCCCTGTAACCAGAAATCGCCGATATGCTGGGGTCGAAACCAAGAGGCGATGTAACGAGCATTTGTTGATCCATGTGTTGACGATGAAACCTCGTCCTTTGGGATCAGAGGTGATGATTGTGTATGGCCGGAGGGCTATACGCGCATCTTAGTTGCGGGGACCGGGTGAGGCACGGAAGTGAGCAGCCTTACCGCAAACTGCTGGTGCTCATTGGGTTAGCGGGGTCAAGGATGCATGTGGGTAGTCAATAGATGAAACGTGCAGCCACTCTTTGGTGTTCCTGCGCCCGCTAAAATTTCATATAAGTTTATTAAATAGTTCAGTTATTCTAAATTTTACAATTTGATTTGGGGGAACTTATATGGTTCAGTTACTTAAGGATGAGAGTTTAGTATCTACTTGGGAGAATTTTTTTGAGGAGAACAGTAGGTCTGATATCGAGACTGTTGCTCTGTCTTATCCTGATAAACGTAGTCTTTTTGTTAATTACTGGGATATTGATAGGTATGATTCTAAGCTTTCTGAGATGATTATCAACCAGCCGTATAAAGCGATTTTTAATGCTGAGGAGGCTCTTAAGAACATTGATGTTGCTGTTGAAAATAAATTGAAACTTCATTTCCGGGTTTTTGATTTACCTGATACTCATAAGATTTTGATTCGTAAGATCCGCTCTCATCATCTTGGTAAATATGCTGCTGTTGAGGGTTTAGTTAAGAAGGTTACTGAGGTTCGTCCTAAGCTTCAGGTTGCTGCTTTTCAGTGTCAGAAATGCGGTGCTATTCTCAGAGTTGAGCAGGAGGAGGATATTTTGAAGGAGCCTTCTGAGTGTTATGAGGATCAGGGTGGCTGTGGTAGGGTTTCTTCTTTTAAGCTTATGACTAGTTTGTCTACTTTTATTGATTCGCAGAAGATTGAGGTGCAGGAGAACCCTGAGGGTCTTCGTGGTGGTGCACAACCAGAGAGAATCAGTGTTTATCTTGAGGATGACCTTGTTGGTGAGATAGCACCTGGTGATCGTATCATTGTTAATGGTATTCTTCATTCTATGCAGAGAAGGCACGGTACGTATCGTCTTACTTCTTTTGATAAAATCATGGATGCACGTAGCATAGAGCGGCAAGAACTAGCTTTTGAGGAAGTTGAGGTTACTGAAGAGGATGAAAAAGAGATCATCAGGGTTAGTAAAGACCCTGCTATTTATGAGAAGATGAGGCAGAGTATGGCACCGACTATTTATGGTATGGACACTGAAAAAGAGGCTTTGGTTCTGCAGCTTTTTGGTGGTTTGTCGAAGAAGATGCCAGATGGTACATACATCAGGGGTGATATTCACACACTGTTGGTTGGCGACCCTGGTACAGCTAAATCACAGTTGCTCTCTTATATGTCTAAACTCGCTCCAAGAAGCATCTACGCATCCGGTAAGGCATCATCTGCCGCTGGTCTTACTGCTGCAGCTGTACGTGATGAGTTTGGTGAAGGACAGTGGACTCTCGAGGCTGGTGCGTTAGTTCTAGCTGATATGGGCATAGCCTGTATTGATGAGATTGATAAGATGGATGAATCTGATAGGAGTGCTCTTCATCAGGCTATGGAACAACAAGAAATCTCTGTTGCCAAAGCTGGTATTAATGCTACGCTTAAATCCCGTTGTGCTCTGCTTGCTGCTGCTAACCCCAAACTCGGGCGTTTTGATGAATATATGCCTATCCATGAGCAGATCAACATGCCACCTGCTTTGTTGTCTCGTTTTGACCTGATTTTTTCAATAATAGATAAACCAAACAAGAAGTTTGATACCGACCTTGCTACGCATGTTTTGCGAACACACAAAGCTGGTGAAGTTAGTGAAAACATCGCGAAATCCAAGAAATCTAAGTACACAAAAAAGGAACAAGAAAACCTGATGGAAAACGTTATGCCTATTTTTGAACCAGATTTCCTAAGGAAATATGTTGCGTACGCAAAAAGAAACGTGTATCCTGTGATGAACGATGAAGCTTTTGAGATACTTAAAAACTACTATGTGGATCTCAGAAGCTCATCTGAGGATTCTGTTCCATTCACGCCTAGGCAACTCGAGGCTTTCGTTAGACTAGCTGAGGCGAGCGCACGTGTTAGACTAAGTGAAGAAATCACGGTTGATGATGCCAGAAGAGCTATATCAATCATAGATAAATACCTGAGGAGAGTTGGCCTGGATAGAGAAACGGGTAAATTTGATATAGACATAATCGCAACAGGTATCAGTCATAGTCAACACGAGAGGATGCGTACCCTTATGGATATAATACAGAAGTTATGTAACGAGTCAAAGGATGGTAACGCAGCTAGGGGAGATATAATTAGAGAAGCAGAGATAATCGGTATCGAGTCAACCAAGGTTGAAGAAGCTCTTGAGAGACTGAAACGTAACGGGCAGATATACGAGCCTATGCACGGTAAATATAGGATTACTGAATATTAGATTTGACTAATATTTATCAAAAGATTCAAATAAACTCTTCAATTGGTCATAATTATGATTTGGAAGAAGATTTTAAAACCAGATTGGAAAAAAATTTTGTTGACAGTTATTATTCTTCTTCCTGCCTTGCTGATTTCTTATAATGAGCCTAATTGTATGACTATGGGTGGAGGATGTACACATAGTGAAGGTTTTCCATTTGTATATCATTCTATTCATCATCCCGCTGCTTTACCTAATCCGCCCCAACCAACAGAATATTTTAATTATTTTTTTATTGTTTTAGATGTGATATTTTGGTATCTAATTTCTTGTGTAATCATTTTTTTATTTTACAAAATCAGGAAAAAATAGTTTTTCATCTACTATATTTTTGGGGACGACAGCTGTGCAACAGCTTTCCTAACAAATTTCTCGTTCTCTGGTCCTATCTCAGCAGATACACAGCTGATAAAATTATCTTTTATATCATGCCAGTTGAGTGTTGTAACACCAAAATAAAGTTTTTTATTTACATTAGATGCTTTGTGTACATGCGGTGACCATCTACCAGGTGTCGTATCACAGTTATCCATATGCAGGATATATGTTTTTTTCAGAGCCTTTTTCCCTATCAGATAGATTTCGAATTTTCTGTTAAAATACTTATAATTTGTGTCTTTATCGTAGTAGCGGTATTCAAGTTCATAGTCTTTATTTATGGGAATAATTCCTCTTTCCATAGTGCATCTCCAAAAAACTGTAACATGGTCCACTATATTTGGTTTATGATTTTTTTATGATAAGAGGCATGTAATTTTTCTAAAATACGAAATGTATTTCATATGTTATATGTTTATATGAAATTGAGTTAAGAATTATATGAGTTAAAAATTATATTGGAGTAAAAGGGTATTTTTACCCCATATAGTAACTAGCTGGGTAAGGCTCTGGTTTCAAACCTTTTCTCTCCCTGATTTGTTTAACGACCTGTGGCTGTAAATTCCTCGGTAAAGGCTCGAACCCCATGTTTTCTGTGTTCCAAAGAACACGACCACCCGTAGCTGAGCGTATTGCTGATGCAAAACCAAACATATCAGCAACAGGTGCTTTAGCATCTATATTAACTGTATCCCCCTCCGTTATCATATCACGTATTACTGCACGTCTCTGATTAAGCTCCCTTGTCGCATCCCCCATGATCTCCTGTGGCGTGCTAATGAAAACCTTCTGCATGGGCTCAAGCAGTATCGGATCAGATATAGTTATAGCACCATATATAGCGTTTCTAACAGCTGGTATAACCTGAGCGGGACCACGATGTATAGCATCCTCATGCAACTTGGCATCAACCAGTTTAACTAATATCCCCTGACAAGGCTCTGACGCAATAGGACCACTTTTCATAACCTCATCAAAAGCCTCCTTGATAAGCTCCCTTGTCTCAAAAAGATACTGAATACCTTTTGTCACATCAGAGATCATATTAAGACCACATATACCAAATACTCCTTTCGCAACCTCCTTATCCATACCAAGATCCTGCAATAACCTCGCTGTTTCTTTCTTAAATTTCTTAACATTCTCAGGTATATCACCGTTATATATCGCCTTCACAACATTCTCAGGAAGCGGCTCAACCTCTATGTAGAAACGGTTATGCTTGTTTGGTGATTTTCCCTCAAAAGCCTCAGGGCTTTTCTTGCCTACACTCTCTCTGTATACCACTATTGGTTCTGAACAAACAATGTCAACTTTATGCTCATTTCTAATCCTATATTCTGTGATCTCAAGATGCAGTTCACCCATACCAGACATAAGGTTCTCACCAGTCTCCTGATTAATAGTAACCTGTATACTAGGATCGGCCTTTGAGATCATACGGAGCACTTCTATCAATTTGGGCAGATCCTTAGCATTCTTTGCCTCAACAGCCACTGTAACAACAGGTTCTGAGATGTGTACAATCTTCTCAAAAGGCTCTACATCAGGAAGAGATGTAACTGTGCTACCAGCAATCGCATCCCTAACACCAGTTAGAGCAACGATGTTACCAGCGCTAACAAAATCAACAGGTATCCTATCAGCACCAACCATGAGATTAACTTGTTGAACACGGTTAGGCTTGGGCATACCCGCGACATAAACTTCCTGTCCACGCTCAACTTTCCCGCTGAACACCCTACCAACAACACACTCACCAGCATGAGGATCAATAATGATCTTAGTAACCATCAAAGCAAGAGGACCAGTGTCCTTGCATTCAACCATGCTTCTACCAATCTCGCTATCTAGATCACCCTTCCAGATATGTGGTATCCTATATTTTTGCGCCTGAGCAGGCGATGGTAAATTATCTACGACCATATCAAGTATAACTTCGTGTATAGGAAGTTTCTTCGCCAATGTTTTCTGATCATTCTTCCTACAATACTCATATATGTCCTTAAAACTGAGCCCTGATTTTTTCATATAAGGCGCAGAAATAGCCCAGTTGTAAAAAGCAGAACCAAAAGCAACAGTACCCTCCTCAACTTTAACATTCCATTTGCCTTTGAACTCCTCAGGTACTGTTTTATTAACCAACTCATTAAATCTCGTAATAATCTTCACAAAACGCTGCTGCATCTCCTCAGGTGTAACACGTAGCTCATTAATCAAACGATCAACCTTGTTTATAAACAAAACAGGTTTAACCTTCTCATGAAGCGCCTGTCTTATAACAGTCTCAGTCTGAGGCATAGCCCCCTCTACTGCACAAACTAAAACAATGCATCCATCAAGGGCACGCATAGCACGAGTTACATCACCTCCAAAATCAACATGCCCGGGTGTGTCAATAAGATTGATTAAATAATCTTTTCCTTCAAATGTGTGAACCATTGAAGCAGCAGCAGCATTAATCGTAATACCCCTAGCCTGCTCCTGCTCATCATAATCCAAAACTAGTTGTTTACCAGCGAGTTCTTCACTCATCATACCACAACCAGCAAGCAGATTATCTGAAAAAGTAGTCTTGCCATGATCTATGTGCGCAGCTGTACCAATGTTGCGAATATGATCAAGTTTATTCATCAAATCCTTTGCTCTCTTAATGTTATCCTCTTTTCGTCCCATATCAAACTACCCCAAACAACAACTCATAAATCTTCTAAATTATTTTTTACCTAGCTGATTTGGCGATACGCTCAACATCGTTTTTCTTCGCTATAGCAAAAGAGGTAGCATCATTCTTAGACGCCTTTATAATCTCCTCAGCTAGACAATCCTCAATACGTTTTTTGTTACCCCGGGTCGCAGAAATAGCACCCATACAAATATTTCTAATAGCTAAATCAAGACGTCTCTGCGGAGCAACGTCAACAGCCTTTGGAACAGATATACCACCATACTGCAACCTAGTTGTCTCCTCCTTAGGCGCAGCATTCTGAAGCGCATCCACAAGAACCTGAATAGGATTAGTTTTAGTCTTACTATCAATAATATTAAAAGCCTCTCTAACAACCTTATACGCCTTAGTTTTTTTACCATTATAATTTTCTGTGCGCATCAAGTTATTTATCAAACGCTCAACTATAGACATCTTAGATTTACCAAAAATCTTGTTGGCATAAACACCACCTAAAAAAACTTTATTGATATCTAGATTAATATATTTAGCAAGACCAGCATCCTCAATTTTAACAGTACTCATATCATACTTTGACAAAACCGGGAAAAAATCATTCTCATCCTTGCTTCTTTTTCCATCTACCATAACTATCTTCTCATTGGTTTCTCAATCTTACCCTCAACTAGCTCCTGAAGAGACACATCATTAACTTTAATAACCTTGAATCTAACACCAGGGATATCACCGTAGCTTCTACCCATCCTACCACCAATACCCTCAACAAGTACCTCATCATGCTCATCAATGAAACCAATCGCTTTGTTACCAGGAGCAAAAGCAGTGATCTGCCTACCATTCTTTATAAGCTGCACCTTGACGCATTTACGAATCGCTGAGTTAGGCTGTTTTGCTTCTACACCAACTTTTTCAATTACTATACCCTTTGCCTGTGGCACTCCCTCAAGTGGATCTGCTTTTTGTTTAAGTTTTAATACACGCCTTTTATAGTATCTACTACTCCAACGTTGTTTTTTACGGTTTTTCTTTAGTTTTCTTGCAGCATTGATTCCTTTTCCCATAGTTCACCCTATAGATAAGGTTAAGGCAGTATGCACTTTTAATATTTAAATGCTTAGTTTTAAAAATTAAAGTTTTTCCCCTATTAAAAACTAACTATCCCCTCTAAAAAAATGTTTCAAAAAAAAAAATTTTTACAGAGTTTTATATGTTCTATAACCTTTTGAATCAACAAAAAGCATTTTTTCTTCTAAAACCTCAAAATCCTCTATTTCAACAAAAGGCGTCATATCTATATGCATATGATTTTCATAGAAAACTTTTGGTCCAGAGATCGACATGTTCATTGACATATTACTACCATCATCCTGGAATAAACGTAAATGATCAGCTGTCTCTACACCAAAATTCTGGTTAACCTGTATATTCATATCCTTTGAGGGGCATGCGCATTCAACCGGGATCCAACCACTGTTACCAATATTTCCGCCAACGAAAACCTCTACCCAAGCATGTGCAACAGCACCAGTCACATTATTGTTAGTTAAATCAACCAGGAATCCTCTTATGAACCTCGCTGGTATGCCAACTGAACGACATAGTGATATGTACAAAAATGATAGGTCATCGCAGTCACCTGTTTTCTCAGTTATCGTCATACCAGCTGGCTGTACGCTGACATCAGTAATATGCGTCCTATAACTTGTGTTTTGTTTAAGCCAGATAAAAAGTTTTTTCGCTATAACAAAAGAATTGTTTGTATTTGCTTGGTTTTTTATGTTTTGGGCAACTAATTTTATATACTCATTATTTGGGTCTATGTAAATAGTGTTGTTTACTGACTGTTCTTTTGTATATTGACTGAAAACATCTGGATAAAAAGTTTTGATTTCATCTAAAGTTAATGCATCAACGCCATTAAGATCAGATACAAGAACCCCTTCTGCGACGACAGTCGCACTAACACCAAGTTTATAACTATTTTTGTTTTTCCCGCTAATATTCCACTGCGCAATTGCATTGTTCGCCAAATTTATAGTTGTATAATTATAAGGGTATATTATCTGTTTTGTTATTGCAGATCCGATTAGTACTTCTGGTAGATCACACTCATAGTTTATCCTGAAACTTCCGGTGCCACTGCAATCTATCTCATAACCATATCTTATGTTATATGAGATTTTCACTGGTTGCTTCTCATAAGTTAAACCACCATCATTTAAACCAAAATAATCCATGCATCCTGTTGTACAATTTATTAAAAAAATTATGAGCAGAACCAGTGTAACAACTATTTTTTTGTTCATAGAGTTTATCTTCTAAAAAAACCTTTTTTCACCATACGTGTTCTGTGGTATTTGCATCCCTGGTTCATCGGGCATCTGACGCATTCTGGGTTGTTTTCATGGCAGAAGTTTTCGCCTAGTTTATCCAGAGATTCCAGGTAGCGGTAGACGTTTTCCTTCATTTTCTCAGCCTCTTTAGCTAAGAAACTTATCGTGTCATCTGGTTTGGTAGTAGAAACCCAACCTAACCTGTTTGCTACTCTGTGTACGTTTTCTGCTTTTTTAGTAAAATTATTGCTTTTCTGAGGTTGGCTTTGTGTAGGAGGTTTTTCTTGTTGCTGAGGCGTGGGTGCAGGCATCTTAGGTATCTTTGGTACATAATTTGATTCGCTTTCACCTCTGAATATAGTAACTGATTTACCACCATGACTTGTCTCTCTCGTCCGTATATCAACCATTATAGGTATCTGTATGGATGCACCAGATATGAGAGCGACACCAACAGGTAGCCTCTGTATCTCATCAGCTGTGTGGGTAGTTAACCCCTCAACTGATTGAACAATAGCTTTCAAATCATTTGGGTTTGTTACCTTCAAAATAATGTTTGTGTTGCATTGTGATATTATGTTTTTGTCGATTTTTGCTGGACGTTGACTAACAACACAAAGACCCATACCAAACTTTCGCCCCTCAGATGCAACTGTTCTAAGCATACTAGAAGAAACAGCGTTACCAAAACCTCTCTCCGGGCAGTAGTTATGTGCCTCTTCAACAATCAATAGAAACGGAGGTATCTTCCCTGATTTACGATCCTCAAACAACTCTTTTGTAAGACGTGCAACAACAACCTCCTGTATATCAGGTGGTACACCCTTCATGTTGATTATCGAGCATCTCCCTTTCTGGACGATCTCATGTGTATCAGTACCTTTTTCAGAAAAAACACCTATTGATTCTAGTGATTCAAGAGATGCTATAACATTCCATTTCGCACCACTTTTACTATGGTTAACCGCATCTATTATATCCCTGATTGTATAAACTTTTTTAAACTCTTTAACTTCTTTTATAGCTTGATACAAAACACCTATTTGTGGACCTGAGAGTTTAGCTGAGAGCAGATCTATTATCTCTCGCGCCTCAAGGTTTACACCAGTTAGTGTGAGATGCTCTACGTCAGTACGACTACTAAGAGGCGTATACTCAACTATTTGACTAGAATACTCACGTGGTTTAACATTAAACCTCTCCATGTTCTTTTGATCTTTTTTTTCTTTGTTAGGATGCTTTAACGAAACATATTCACCATGTGTATCAATTATAACAAGAGGCACCTTTTTTTTCAACATCTCTTCAACAAGTACACCACAGGCATAACTTTTTCCCCCACCTGTTTTAGCTAATATGCACACATGTTTTTGAACCATTGAGTCTATATTAAGATAGACAGGTAGATTATGACCCTTCAACAGGCCGATGTACGCACCGCTCTCCTTATCCGCATGTAGATTAAGCACATGCCTAATCAAGCCTTCATCAGCAGGTATTATTTTACTACCAGCCTCAAAAGGGGTGCGGGGAACCTGCAGGTTACCTGATTTATCCCTATAACCAATTACACCAGCATAAGCTGAGAGGTCGCTTTTAATATATGGTATTTCTCCACTGCTTTTAAGAGTCGATGCCTCCTCAAACTTTAGATCAGAATACCTTTTAATATCCATAACTTGCGCTAGTATGTATCCTTCTCTGTGTGGTGCAGCAATGTAGTCAAACTTGCGTATACCCTGACTATTAACAGTAAAATTAAACTCAGTTGAACCAACATCTCCGTATATAACACCGACAAAATCTTCTTTTTGCTGAGGCATCCATTACTCCTTGATCTAGGCTAATATAGCATTTATTATTTTAGTTTTTGCATTTCTCACCCAACATAATTGGCAAACCAGCAAACCTTATTAATGATTCTATTTCCATAAAATGCAGATTACCAGGTACAACAATCGTGTGAAGAGGAGGACCAAAATCCATTTTTTCCAAGAAAACAATACTGTTAGCAACAACAAGTGGTTTATCTGAGCCAGCATGGGCTACAACACAAACCACGCTATCCTCACTCAGAACATTTTCTTTTTGCTTTTTCTCCATCTGTAAAAGCAGCTCCAACCCTTCGTTAGCAGTCATAAACCTGTTTTTATCTGCCTGTATATCAAGAAGAACAAGCGTATGCAACCCCATCTTTTTATTATCCCTAATAACCTCATATGGGCTGATTGGAAAATAATTTTTTTCAGGAAAAACCAATGTTGTTGTCCTACCAAACTTGTAATTTTGCAAACCAAGCAAACCTGGTACAGCAGTCATAATACTACTACCATGTACTATCTTTGTTTCAATACCCTTGCTGGCAGCTCTAAGTCTCAGATCAACATGAGTAGTAGCAGCCATAGGATCACCACAAGTCAAAAAAACAACCTTTTTGTTTTTAGCAAAATCCAGGATTATATCACCTTTCTCAGTTTCATCTCTAGACAATACTTCTATATTTTTACCAACGGTTTTTTCAATCTTTTTTATATCTGTACCAACAAGCTTTGCAGTATAGAACTCAGCGTAAACCTTATCGCAGTTTTTGATTTCATCCAAACCCTTTAATGATATGTCTTTCTCGTCGTAAAGACCAAGTCCAACAAACGTTAATCTGCCTTTATTCATAATTAATACTATTACAGTTTAATTAGATGGTATACAAAAACTTTTGTTTTATGTTCTGAGAATCAAACCCATTAAATACAATTAATTTATTCACGAGAAACTATGAACGAGCCTAAAAATGCATCCAGAGATTTTTTCCCAATTTTTTTGATGGCGGTTTTATTCATTTTTATACAAGGGCTGGCTTTGTTGATAGTAAAACCTTTTGTTGCAGCTGGCATGCAAGCATTTGATGATGTAAACGATCCATTGAATCTAGCATATATTCTAATTACATTATTGGTTGTAACAGGTATTATATTAATTATTGCAAAATACTGGAAAAAAAAGATTTTACACATCCTTCTTTTGGGTGCGATTGGTTACACAATTTTTTTTGCTTTTTTCTTACCAATTTATGGTATTTTTTTACCTGATTTGCCGCTATGGTTTTATCTATTTATCTCAGCTTTATCAACAGCTATCTTATTATTAGCATTGATTAAATTCCCAGAGTGGTACGTAATCGATATATGTGGGATTATGGTTGGTGCAAGCGCCATCGCAATACTCGGTATCTCTCTAGGCATACTTTTAGTAATAATCCTATTGTTATGTCTTATTGTTTATGATGCGATATCCGTTTATAAAACAAAACACATGATTGATCTAGCTGACACTGTAATAGACCTTAAACTACCTGTTCTTCTAGTTGTACCAAAAATCAGACATTATTCACTTATAAAAGAAACTAAAAGCCTGAAAGAAAAACTAAAAACCGGTGAAGAAAGAGATGCTTTTTTCATGGGACTTGGTGATGTTGTGATGCCGGGTCTTCTTGTTGCATCTGTTTATCGTTTTATAGAAAACGGTTTGCCGATAGCTCTCTCTGTTATGGCTGGTACACTTGTGGGTTTCGCAATATTGATGTTTTTTGTTATAAAAGGCAAACCACAAGCAGGACTACCATGCCTAGCAGGTGGCGCTATACTAGGATATATGATATCGAGTCTTTATTACCATGGTCAACTAGTTGGTCTCAACTTTTTTTTCTAAAAAAATTTTTTAATATCGTATTTTAAAACCACAGCTTTCACACCAAATATCCTTGTCAAAATGATTCAAAGTTTTCCCGCATCTAGGGCATCTAGTTTTTTCTATGAAATGCTCAAACCATATGTCTCTAACCTGTGGTACTGTCTCGTGTTCTATTCGGTTTAACATATCCTTAAGCTCAGGCGTAGTTGCCAGCTCTCTTAGGCTGGAAAAATTTATTTTCCCTGGTTTCTGAGTTGCATAAGAGTCATAAGAGATAGTTGCAGATGATGTATCACCTTCGGGTCTTTTAGTTCTTATAAGCAACGCAGCTAAAATAACACCGCTGATTAAACCACCTAGGTGAGCATAGTGTGCAGTTGTATCCTGAACATCAAGCCATACTATTATGGTTTCAAAGACTGCAAAAATAATAGCAGCATACAACACCTTAATCCGCATGATGAACATTATGCCAATCGGTATCGGCATAACAACCTCATCTCGTGGATAAGAATAGGCGAAAGCACCTAGTATACCAAAAATAGCGCCAGATGCACCAACAAGTAAAATATCTGATCCAAGATTAAGTAACGAATGAGTCAATGCACCACAAACACCGGTCACTAGATATATCGCTAAAAATTTCTTTGCACCTATCCTCTGCTCAAAAGCCATGCCCATGAAGAAAAAAATTATCATGTTACCAAAAATATGAAAAAAACCGCTATGAACAAACATTGATGTGAACAATGTGTAAATCTTTGGCAAATAATCCAGTGATAGATAAATGGGTCTAAAACCCAAATCAATAATTATTGTACTAACCAAATGGCCATAAATCTTTTCCTGAAAAACTAAGGTAATAATAAAAACAACTAGATTTGCTATAAGTATCGCATACGTTATCATCCATTTTTTAAAATAAGCGATAACAAGTGCACTGATCATTATACAAATCGCTAATATAGAAAATATAGAAATCGGTTGCAAAGAAAGAAATATCATTCCCATTTTCTTTTTCTCCAGTCACGTGCTATAACAACGAAAGTCATTGTAAATATAACCATGATATAAATAGTGTTCTGATGTTTCACAGGCGTTTCTGCATTTTCTAAATCTGTTTCAGAAAAATTAAGTTTAGAAAAACCAGTTTTTGATGAATTAGATTTTAAAGAACTAATTTTTAAAAAATCAAGATCCCAATCATAAAAGAAAACGTTAACATAATAACCTGCCACTGCCTCATTTTCTATTATAACGCCTGCTTCACGGTTACGAACAACAGAGTTTTCATTCCAGTTAACGCTAGATATCAAAACAGACTTGTTGTCAACTATCATACCTTTGTTATGAATGTTGGTGAAACAAGACCAGTTTGTGAATATGAACTTTACCTCAATACCATATTTTTCAAAATACCTTTTTGTTAAAACACATTTTATATTAGTGTCCTCATAGTTAGGGTTGTAGTTCAATATAACTTTAACATCAACACCAGAAAGTGATTTATTCACAAGTAGCTCAACAAAAGGATTGATCCTATCATCCCAGTCTCTATATATGTACATCTGCTGAATGTAGATACTGTTATTCGCGGATTTTATCATATCACATATAGCATCATAACTTGTATCCGGCGAGAAAACAGGGGTAACAGAGAAATTTCCGCTGAAATCACCTTGTCTGAAACTAGGAGTATATATGCCTTTTATCACTGTTTCATCCATGTAGAAATCAGGTGGCAATGAATAATTGTAATCAGAGAAACTAACGCTATCGCATCTCACTGGGTTGTAATCCTCCATAAAAACATTCAGGAAGTATTCTGCTACATCCTTGTTTCTTATAACAATACCCCAGTCACGGTTACCAAAACTTGGATCCACTGGTACACCTGTTTTAGCCCAGTTGCAGCTCTCAACAATAACAGTTTTATTATCAATCACCAGATATTTGCCATGATCAAATGTGTATCTCGCATAGATTTTTTTTGCTTTATCGTTTACTATTAATCTTACTTCTCCACCATGATCTAGTATCTTTTTTAGTATGAATTTTTCTCTATCATCCATCCCGCCCACTGGTGAGCCTTCTGCGAATATTTTCACTGAAACATTTCTTTTCAACGCTTCAATTAGTTCGTTGCAAAGGAACGGGTTTGTAAACTCGTATATGTTGAAATATATTGATGTGTTTGCTTTCCTGAGTTCATTAACTATTACATCGTAGCTGCAATCAGGTGAAACAAAAGTTGTTATATTACATAACCCTGAGATTTTTAGATAAGGTAAATCTGTTTGGCCTATACCATATTTCCTGGGTTGAACCCAATCATTAAATGTGTCAGTATCAACTGGTAAACCTTGTCTGAAAACTCTTTTTAATATAACCCCTTCTTTAGAATCTGGTACTGTTGAGCCGTTCCATCCACTCAAATTATTTACGTCAACCAAACCGTACGCAACCACGTCTATAGTGTGGTTATACATGTTTTTTAATGCAACAACAGCGCCTTTATTAGCTAAAACAAATTTTTTGTTTGCATACATCTGAGGTATCTCTTCATCTGAGTCCACATAATGTTCAAAATCAGGTTTTTTTCCTGTCTCCCAGAAATATGCTGTAGCGTTCTGCGTAACCAATATTGATTGATTTGATAGCAAAGTTGTGTTTTCTGGAAAAACTATTTTAGTCTGCGCCATTTTGTTTTTAAAAGGCTGATTTGTTAAATACCAACCTGAGATATCTATGTTAGTGTCCGAGGGGTTGTGTATTTTTATGAACTCGTTGTTTATACTAGGGTGTGTATGATAGTAAACCTCTGTAATCAATATTTTTTTAGATTGCTCTGAAGGCCGTGTATCATAAATGTTGATCTTTATAGACAACTGGTTATTCGACTCATCTAACTCATCTATCTCGTCTTCCTCATCTACTATAACAAAAACTGTGTGACTACCTGGTTTTACTTTTATGGTATCCCATTCCACAGATGGATACTTCTGGTATTTACCAACTGAGTCATAGTATTTTTGTCCAATAAAATGTTCTCTGTCTATATTATCATAATAAAAATTTACATAAACATCTGAGGCGTTTTCATTTCCAATGTTTCTCAGATACGCTTTTATCCGTATTGTTTCACCCTGTGCAGCTGAATCATTTTCTTTGTCTCTCTCATCATAAATCTTTATGTTTGGTATGGTGAGATCTGGTGCTAGTAAATCAACCCTTAAATTTATCACGTCTGTTTCACCAACGTCTTTACTAGATGTTACAACAACTGTTATATTAACGCCTTTGCAATCATGCTGTTGACAAGGAATCACGTATAGATACGTATCATATTTTTCTTTAGGTTTAAGTGTTAAGCTATATTTTCTAAGTGATGCACGCCAACTACATGATACATTTTTTATTTCAATGTCTAATGTATCTTGGAAGTCGCCTTCATTCGTTATAGTAAGAGGTATATCTAGCATTGAGTTTCTTCTAACAAGATAAAAAGTCTCATGTGAATACACATCAACTTTGTATCGACCTTGTTCTATAGTTAAATTAGATAAAACATGTATTATGCTACCGTTTTCATCTAAAAACATTATTTTATAGTTTGATCCAACCGGCGAGGTTATTTTAAAATAACCTGGTTTTGAAACCAAGCCATCATCTATCATGTTGCTTTCTGTGAAATATAACCCTGTTATAACACCAGAATCATTTTCGATTAAAACTGTTTTATTTTGTAGACATGTATTGTTTTTTTCTGCTATGCCTACAACAAGGCCACCTGCTGTACCATTAAATGTCGAGTTATCCATATCTAGTAGAAACACTTTACGAGGGGTTTTGTATGTTGAGTTTTCTTTTCTGATTTTTATAGTAACATACGCTGTGTTATTGTTCTCTATATTTCTTTGATATTCAACGTAGTCTTTTTTGAATCTGAGATACATCCATCCTGACCAATTTCCTTTCTCATCCGTGGTTATGTTGTATACATAGTAGTTTGAGTAAATCCATTTGTTTCCATCCCATGTCTGTGTAGCATATGCTTCGTTTGGATGATCACCTTTTACAAATGCTTTGATTTGGTAGCTCTCGTTTTGTAGATAGTTACTTAGGTTTACTTTAACAGCAAAGGGTATGCTGTATGTTGAACCGTTTTGTATTTTCGGTATGTATCTTGGGAATAAATCTATTTTTAGATTTGGTGTTGGTAAAAAACAGTTTATTTCACCCGGTGTAGGTTTTGTTCCATCATAAAAATCAATGCTTGAGTCATTGTTGTATGAATCTATATATCTGCATAGTGAATGCCCTTCATCTATGAGATTTGCTGGTGAACCAGGAACATCAGGGTAATCATCGCCCCACTCAACTGCATCTATAATTTTTCCATTTGAGTCTTTTAATATTAATTTATCTTTGTTGTTTCCTAGACCATTGCCTATAGTTAGATCATCCACGTATAATTTTATTGCATTGTTTGGTATTGAGAAGTTTTCATATATTTTTGTATCGTGATCAGCTATCAATGCGTAGCTATAGGGTGGTATGATTGTAGTTCCGTTTCCGTGTTCAAAATCTCCTTCCAATGTATCTTCTGCTGTGTTATCTGTTATACTCCAACCTGAGATATTTATTGATTGGTTTGTTGGGTTGTATAGTTCTATCCATTTGCTGTAATTGTCGTTTTGTTCAGGGTTGTACATTATCTCGTTTATCACGATGTTTGTTTTTGTGCCCGAAAATACAATTTGATTTGTTAATAAAAATATAAAAAATAAAATAAAAATAAGTAGCGAGAGTCTCAAATGCAAATTCTTTTTCGACATAGAAACCCCCAAATTTTTTTATTAGAGGGCGGAGAGGGATTTGAACCCTCGTAAACAGATCTGCAGTCTGTCACATAGCCACTTTGTTACCCGCCCACAGGAATAATAGGATATAAAACGAGTGTTTATTAAAAGTTTTTGGGGAGAATCAGCAATCATTTAATTAATCCATGATACAATACGTTAAAATGAAATCATATGAAAAAACAACTCGTTTTGGTTATTGAACACTGCGAACCAATATTATCGGAATGGTTGAAACTCGAGTACAAACATGCAGTTAAACTATGGGATGGAGAAACCATTTTCACAAGAGTGAATGATAAAAAAACAACTAATTTTTTGAAGAAGATTAGTAAAGTTGAAAAAAAGAAGGCAAAAGAAATTCTTGGTAATAAAAAATGTATTGTACTTGATCCACAGGCTAAAAAACCTTTAACAACAAAAGATTTTTCAAAAATTGATGCACTCATTGTTGGTGGAATATTAGGTTATGAGAAACCAAAAGGTCGAACAAAAAAAATGATCAGTAACAAATCTGGTTTTGAGACAAGGCATCTTGGTAAAACCCAGCTAACAATTGATGGTGCGGTTTTTGTTGCAAAGGCGATATCGCTAGGTTTAAGACTTTGTGATATAGAAATTGCAAATGAAATAGAAATTGTTCACGACTCAGTACATTCAACAATACTACCATTTGGTTATCCGATAATTAACGATAAACCAGTGATTACACCAGGGCTAATTGAATACCTCACAAGAAACTAAATTCTTATCAAATTATTCGTTGATTTTTCGCTCGATGTACTCAAATTCTTTCCATGCACTATTAACGGCTTATCAAAAAAAGATATTACTCAAATTACAGATTTTAAAAAATAAAAAAAAGAAGAAGAGAGATGTAATTTTTTTGTTAAAAGTCTTGTTTACCTCTTTTTGAGATATGGAAGACCAGTCCTTTTGTTAACACCAACAGTGTACCCGCTTGGTAAATCACATGGTTTGCCACTTTTTGGTGATCTTTTACTGAAGAAATAAATTGTTTGGTTTCTTCCGCCTTTTAATTTTACATCTCGTGTATATAATGTCCATCCTTGATGTGTGTATGGCATAATTTTACCTCCAGATATAGGGAATGATATCTTATAATTTAAATCTTTCCTTATTTTCGGCGTTGTCCGGAAAATAAATGTAGAACAACTTCAATATCATATCTGGATGGGTTGCAAACAATACAATAAAGAAAAAAAATAAAACA